>DATELH010000001.1:0-156285 GCA_035276765.1 Saccharimonadales bacterium (SeqCode) | reverse complement strand
GCCCATCAGGTGACGGGCCGTGTGAAGCCACTGGTGGGCGCGACCCAGGCCGTAGCCGGCCAGGCCGCTGCCCACGACCAGAAGCGCTACGGTGGTGCTCACGCCTGACCGGCCCGCACCACCAAGGCCACCACCAGGGCGACCAAGCCAACGACCAGCAGCCAAAAGACGACATGGGACGCCGCGTACAGCAACATCCCCAAAATCCAGATAATGAACGGCAGGCACAGCAGCGCACAGCCAACTTTCGTGAGCATGGGAATACCTTTCCGAGAAAAGGATGGAATCGACCAGAAAAACAGAAACCTAGCGGCGGCGTCCGATGAAGATCCACACCAACCCGCCGAGAATGACCGTGGCCGCGATGGCCGCCAAAGCCGGGTTGACCATGCCAAACAGCAGGTCCAAGCCACTGACAATTGCCTGCCACAGCGGGCCAGGGAGCGCCGAGGACAAGATGCCAGCCAGCAGCCGAACCGACAGCCCGAAGACGACCAACCCAGCGACGATGCCGATTACACGGTGGTTCATGGGTACACCTCCTTCTTGCTCTTTGTTTTGGGTGGTCGCGCCAAGAAATTTGTAGCTCACAGCGCCAGCGTTGAAAAGGTCTCTCATCAATGTGGCAATGGTGGCAACGCGCCGACCTGGTACTGGCAATTTAACTGGCAACGTGGCATGCCAGTGGCAATCAGTCCTCGTAACGGTCGCGGATATCAAAAACAATGTTCTTGCTCACCTCATCAAGGACGGTGGACAGGGCGGTTTCGCCGACGTGGTGGAGGTTCTCGCCCTGCTCCGCTCGGTGGTAGGCTTCCACCAAGCGCCGCAACTCCTCACGGGTCATGTTGTCGTCGGCGAGTTGCTTCCGCTCGGAGTCCGTCAATTGGTCGTTGGCGACAGCCAGCAACTTTTCTTCAGAGGTTTCTTCATCTCGCCCTATGAGCATGCCGCACGCATGGCCGCGAACGTACTTGTCTTCGTCGCGCAGGAGCTGGTCCCACAGTTTGATACCGATGTCATGGTGACTGTCGCTGCGTGTCAATTGTTCTAAGTAGAAAGGCGCGTCCGTGCGCGCTTGACGATTCGGGTGAACGGCCCATTGGATGCAGACCTCGGCAAGCAGCTCGACGTTGCGTTTACCGAGCGTTTCCATCTGCTGCTCAAAGGACTCGAATGCAGAAGTGAAGTTGGGAAACCAGATGCCGGTAGCCCACTTGGACTTAAGGTGCGAAACGCGCCCAAAGAGAATAATCTCCGCCGCTGTCCACTGCCCGATGTCGAAGGTCGGCTGGGCAGGAGGGTTGGCTGGTGGATGTTCAGGTGAATTTGTCACGACTATGTGACGTAGTATACCAGAAAATTACTCTCTCGCGCATGCGATATCGAATCCTGGACTCCTGCACCCTTTTTGATGACCCAAGTGATCCGATAGTCACTGGATGGGGTGAACTTGGCGCATACCCGGTTCGGCTCCGCTCACCTGCTACCGATAGCGGTGAAGATGACGCTGAAATGACGCGCCTCTAACCAAGGAAACTGATGGTCAAGAAGAACGAGCTTAGAGACTGGCTGAGTGACTTGCCGCGCGGGCTTGGTGTCTACGGTAATAGTTTCGCAGCGAAAATTCCGGCACCCATTCTCGAACATCTGAAGCTTGACGGAAAGGCGATCGTCGAAGTCGCCGAGACGTTTCGGCAACGTTTGCGCAAGTTCATTTCACGCGAGGAAGAAGACCGACACCGGCAAGTGATGCGTTATAGCTTTAACTTGTCGGAAAACAGTAAGAGTCTAGGTAAGAACCTGACCGAGAGACAGAATGCGCTGGCTGCTGCAGGTGGATCGAAGCCTCGTTCTTGTAGATATGTCATGAAGGCGGCAATACCGCAGCTTGAGAAGTATCTTCTTGGTGCGCGGCCTGGCATTACCTCGAAATCAAACGAGGCGGCCGCGTCGCAGGAACTAGCGGATTTTCTTCAAGCTGTGCAGAATTTAGCGCGCGAACATAAGTCAATCGCCGGAAAAGTTACCATATCTATCGGACTTATCGGCGTACTGGTTGTGGCGACCGATAACTACATCAGCCATGCAGCGCCACAAGTCTCCGCCATCAACTCCGCTGCCCCAACAACCATTGCACCCCTCGAAACTAAGCACAGCCCGGCACCTCCGGCGCCTGTGACCACTACCTTGGCCACGGCACAGCCAAGCGTTCCCCTCCAGTCAGGTTCCACCGAACATGATCGTTCGGACTCGCCGACAAGCACGATGTTCTATGAAGCAGTAACCCGAGCCGACGTCACTGCCGCCGCCTTCGGCGATCCGTTCCACAAACTGTTCCCTGGTCCTACACTTCAGCCGAACCAGCGTGCACAAATTTCGTGCATGGTTGACACGTCGAGCTCCACAACAGATAGGTATTGGTACCGCATCGCGAGTGAGCCGTGGAATAACCGGTACTACGTACCTATAAGCGTTTTCGTGAGCGACGCTCCACCCAACCGCGTATTGTATTGCTGAGTCGAGTCACGTGCTCAACACGTCCCTGTTCGCAACTGCCCCTCATATCCCACGACCACCCGCTCCGCACCCCGCACACACCTGTTGGCCTGCTTGAGCAGGCCAACCAAGTCCTCGCCCTCGACCACGGCCAGCTCCCCGAACAGTTCGCTGTCAGCGGCAATGACCTGTTCGGCCTGTTCGCTTGCCACATGCAGTGCCGTGAAGATCGGCTCGAAAAGCTGTGCCAGGCGCCGCACCTGCTCGGCTTGCTGTTGCCACTGCGCCAGTGACGGTTCCGGCAGTGCGCGTTCGTCGTCGCTGCTCACTGCTCGACCCCCTCCACCAAGGCCAACCAGCCGGGTTCGGGCTCGTCGGCGGCGGCCTCGCCGCTGCTGGTGGTTTCGACCACAGGCCGGGCTACCACAAACGTGCCCTTGCTTTTCAGGGTGACCGCCAGTCCCCGCTTGCGGAGGATCTCGGTTGCTCGCCGGGCGGTGCCAAGCGACACGCCGTACTGCCGGGCCAACACCACTTCCGCGGGCAAGGTGGTGTTCACGGCCAGATCGCCGGAGGCAATCCGCTCTGTGAGGTGGTCGACCATCTGCTCGTACAGGTAGGTCATGGCACGGTGGTCCAACTGGTAGCGCACGAGCTGGTCCTCCTCCTCGTGCGGTGGGCAGACCTGCTTGCTGCTGAGTGACTTGGTCATGGTCGAGCCTTTCGTTCAGGGTGTATGGAATGGAAGAAATGTCGGACCAGGCGTTGGCCGGACAACCAGCGGGACCGTGTCGTCCTCCGGCCGCGCATGCCGCCCAACCTGCGGCAACACCAGCGTCGGCCGGTTGTCGTGAATACAACCGTGGTCGGGATCTGCACGAGGCCAGCGAGCTGGCTGCTGTTCTGCGAGTTCGCGTTCCTGTGCCACTCGGGCGGCGATGGCGAAGATGGAGTGTGCATGCTGGGCCTGGGCTGCTCGCCGCTCCCGCTGGCGTCGCCGAACCAGAAGCGCCAAGCCGTACAAGAGCGGCAACCCACCGGCCAGCATGAAGAACAACCCGAGCGCGCTCATGGCGACGGTTCACCATTGCCTTGTCGCTCGGGCATTCTCGTCCCACTTCCGCACTCGCTGAACTGGTTGGCGGCGCCCGGCGTGAACAGCAGCGGTTCGGCCACGGCGACAAAGCGGCGCGGCTGCCGTGGCCGGGGAGGCAGTGACGCTGCCGCCTACGGCCGAGTGCCTGGCCAGGAACGCTAGGGTCGGTTCGGCGATCGAGGCTGTACAAACGGTGCAGCCTTTTTGGGCTGGTCAGCGGATCGGACGGTTACGCTGTAGGGAGAGGTCAATCGCAGCCGGTAGTGGAGTGGGGTACGTCAGATGACGGACGGATCGCAGTACGACGAGCAAGCACAGCGCCGCCAAACCGCCGAGATCGTCATGTACTGGATGCGGCGGCGCGGCCTGACGCGGCAAGTGTTCGCCGACCGCCTTGGGAAGAGCCTCAGTTGGGTAGACAAGATCAAGAACGGTGACCGGAGCCTCGACCGGCTCAGCGTCCTCAAGCAGATCGCCCGCGTGCTGGACATCCCGCTCGCCACGCTTATCAACCCGGAGCAGACAGAACAGCAGGTGCAGTGCCCCAATGACAGCGAAATTACCGCGATTCGTTCGGCGCTCCGCCGCTATGACGCGATCACCAACGTCTTTCGCCCGAACGGCGACGTGCTGCCCGAACCGAACCTCACCCGTTTGAGTCAAACGGTGCGCTATGGCTGGATGGCCTTCCAGGTCTCCGATTACACGGCTGTCGGCCAGCTCTTGCCGGATCTCATCCGCGATGCCCAGGCGGCCGTCTGGCAACTTGACGGCGACGAGAAACGTACCGCTTTGGCCCGGTTGGCCTGGACCTATCTACTGACCGCCAGCGCCGCCAACAAACTCGGCGATGCCCAACTCGACTGGCTGGCGACCGACCGCGCCATTCAGATCGCCGAACAGACTGAAGACCTTACGCTCATCGGCACTGCTGCCCGTTACGTCGTAAAGGTGCTCACCTACGTCCACCGCGGCAGCGATGCCCTCGCACTGGCACGCTCGGCTGCTGACCGGCTGTCTCCCCATCTGGCCACGGCTGGCCCGGCGTTCGTATCGGCCTACGGCATGCTGCTGCTTGAGGGCAGCATGACTGCCGCCCATTTGTACCAGGAGGCCGATGCCCGAGACTTGCAGGCCGAAGCCCTGACCGTGGCCCGTGAGCTCGGCGACGACCACAACGAAGACTGGAGCGCCTTCGGCCCGACCAATGTGCGAATCTGGCAGGTCTGTGCGCTGGCCGACATGCAGGCAGGTGGTCGTGTGGTCGAGGCTGCGGAAGCAATTGAGCGCGCCGACCTTGCCCGTCTACCCAAGGAACGGCGTGCCTCGCACCTGCTAGATCTGACTCGCGGCTATCTGCAAGCCGGACAGCGAGACCAGGCAGTCTCAGCCGTGCTCAACGCCGACCAGATCGCGCCGGCCGAAATCCGCTGCCGCCAGTCCACCCGTGACCTGCTCACCGATCTCATGCACGCCTACCCCCGGCGCAGCAGTCCACCGATCCAACTCGTGAAGGTCGCGGCTGCCGCTGGGGTGACCGTATGACCGGGAACAACACCGACCAGCGCGTGCTGTACGTCATTACGAGCGCCACGTCGGCCGCCCGGGGCGTCGGCAAGCTCGTCAGCCTGGCCCAGAACCGGGGGTGGGCTATCGGTACCTCGTGCAGGCGATCAACTACCGGGCGAGACGCCGTACTCCTCGCCCAGGCGGCGTTCCGCGGGCAGGGACGTATGTCACCCGTTCGCGGTCTCGGATCCAGAACCCGTGCGATGGTTCGATGTCGCCCTAGGTTGGAGAACAACTTACAGCCTTGATTTACGGCTACATACTTGCTGTGACACGCTGAAAATATGCTTGAACGTCGTTCGTGCAGGGTGTAGAACTACAAACCGAACGATGATCGACCACGAGGGAAGGATCCGCAAGCCGATGCGCTAATTGCTGGAAAATTTCCTGCAATTGTGCTGCAATGGATTCGTCATGCGCATTTGGCTGACGTGGTGGTCGTTGTGACGGAATAGATGATAAGCGCTCGTGAGGTATGGAAATGGCGTCAGTCGAATCAGAAATTGTTGCGTGGTTAGCTGAGCGTCCACTGTGGCTGCAAATCCTAGCAACCGGCATTTTCCGTAACCGCTCTATTGAGCGTTCTGTTCTGGAACGGCTTGCTGATGACCTGATCAGTCAAACGGTCGCTAAGCCTGAAACGCCGCTTACGATTGCGGATTTGCCGCCGAGCTTATCAAATGGCCCTAGGGTCGATCTGCTTAGTGTGGGCGACTTGGTGAACGTCAACGCACTGCTTCCAGATCAAACGCTCGCGTTCGAGCCGACTGGCATTACGTTGATCTATGGTGACAACGCGAGCGGCAAATCCGGCTACGCCCGGCTAGTGAAAGAGGTGGCTGGCGCACGGCACCAGCAGCCAATCTTGGTTGATGCCTTCGATCCGTCCGCGGAGCGTCGGCCGCAGTCGGCGCGCATCGCGTATCAGGTCGACGACGAGCGCCAGGATGGCGATTGGCCAAACATTGCAGACCGAAGAGTTCGAGCCATCCACTTTTATGACGAAGCCTGCGGCGACGACTATTTGGTCTCAGACACCGAGGTCGCATACCGGCCATCGGTCTTGAACCTCTTTGATCTGTTGATCGAGGCGACCGATAGGCTTCGCGGTCTGCTAGATGAACGCATTGCGGGCATGTCGACGCCCGAGCCGTTACCTCAACTGGAGGCGGGAACAGGCGCCGAACGCTTCCTTCGTAGCCTGACAGGATCGACACCTGCGGAAGCGATCGCGATGGCATGCACTCTTGAGCCAAACAGCGAGACAACACTCGCAACGTTGCTTCAGGAGGAAGCGCGCCTGAAAACAACCGATCCGGGCAAGGAGAAAGCACGGCTGACATCGGCCGGACGATCTCTGACTAATCTTGCGAACCATATCGACACTGTCTCCGCACTGTTGAACGACGAAGCGCAGCAGAAGCTGGTGGCGCAACGAGCTCACGCGACTGAGCTACGAGCGGCAGCCGTCCTTGCGTCGTCTACCACGTTCGCCAGCGAGCCCGTTCCTGGCGTAGGCACCGCCACCTGGCGCGCCATGTGGTCAGCGGCCGAACGGTTTGTCGTCGCCGAAGCCTCGCCGAACGGTGAAAACCTCGATGGACAAGGGCTCGAACGTTGTCCCCTTTGTCAACAGGGACTCGACGAGGTGGCCAGTGACCGGCTGGCCCGCTTCCATCGGTTTATCCACGACCAAACCGAGCAGACCGCGCGCAAGGTAGAGGCTGAGCTGGCAGAAGCCATTCTTGCTGTCAAGAACACGATAGTCTCTACTGCGGCCACCACGACAGCGCTGCAAGTGTTGGAGGCGGAGAATCAGCCGCTGGCGAACCAAGTCCGTACCTGGCTTGGCCATGCGGAAGAGGCGCAGCGGCGTCTACTGGCGTTTCTCGAGGGTGAGGATGCCACCGAACTGGCGCCATTGCCGCCCCTGGTCAGTGACCCGGTGAGGGCGGTTGCGGCCAACGTCGAGGTACGCGCGGGGCGCATCGATGGGACAGAATTCGCGGCGCAAATGAAGGGCGTGACTGACCAGCGCCGAGAACTGGCAGCGCGAGTCGAGCTGTCACGAGCGAAAGAAGCGCTTGAGAAGGAAGTTCGACGACTACGCATCGTTGAGTCGATGACAGCGACGCGTAATTCTATTACGACCGCTAAGATTACTCAGAAATCGACGGAACTTACCCGCAACTACGTCACCAGCAAGGTGAACGATCAATTCGTTAGGGAGTGTGAGCGCCTTCAGTTGACGAAGGTGACTTTGTCCGACAAGGGCGTCAAAGGAAAGCTACGTCAGCGCCCGAGCTTGCTCGGAGTGAAGTCCAAGAGCACGCCACGGGATGTACTGAGCGAAGGCGAGCAGACCGCGCTGGGCTTAGCTGGTCTGCTTACAGAACTGGCCTTCGACGCGAGCAAGTCGGCGGTTGTGCTTGATGACCCTGTATCTTCGTTGTCGCATGCGCGTCGCAACGATGTCGCCAAACGGGTCGTCGAGGTTGCGAAAGATCGCCAGGTAATCGTCTTCACACACGATCTCACCTTTCTCGGCTACCTGACCAAAGCGGCCAAAGTCGCAGGGGTGCCGATTGCTGAGCGAAGCATCGAGCGGACGACGGAAGATGTGCCTGGGCAGATATACGCGAACCACCCCTGGAAAGCGAAGGATGTCCCGGCCCGCATTCAAAATCTTCGACAAGACCTGGCTAAGATCAAGCGCGAGAAGAAAGATTGGAGCCAGGAAGAGTATCTGCGTGAGGTGAGCGGGTGGGCAGGATGCCTTTCGGAGACGTATGAACGTATTGTCAGCTCGGAGATCGCTAACAAGATATTCGATCGCGGCACTGCCGAAGTGAAGACGTTGATGTTCCGCATCCTGCCGAAGATCACCGAGCAGGACAACACCGACTTTCAAGACGGATTCAACGAAGTCTCCGAGTGGGCGCGCCGACACGATAAGACCGAGGAAACGAACTTCGTGCCGCCGACCGTTGAACAACTGCAAAACGCAGTGGATCGAGCCGAGGCCCTGTTCAAACGCATTAAGAGCTACGGCAACCAGAACTGAGAGTGCTTGCCGTACAACGTCGTCCGGGTCCCCGACGGTGCCAGAGGATGCCAGGGCGTGTAGGGTCGAAGCTTGGGCGCCGTGCAGTTGTGAGGCGATCGCGCGGGCGGTGGCGTGGTCAATGGGGCGGTCTTCTCGCAGGGCCTCCGTGATGTGGTAGTGGATGCGTTGGTCGTCGGTGAGGGATGCTTAGTCTTCACCTCCTTGCATTGGGTGTTGTTCCATATATCGTGTCCTCCGTCTATATTAAAGTTGCAATTTGTGCGTGTTTGTTGCATACTGGTGCGTATAGCATCTATGAAAACCAATCTTGCCGAACTCGAACACATACTCCGTAGCAACAACGCCAGTAATTTCATCACGGCCGTTGACGGTGTCCTGAGCAAAGCTGACAAGCGTATCCTCATGTCTCTGCGGGCGTTCTACAACGAACCAGAGCTACTGTACGCCGCGCTGAGCTACGCCAGTGCTCGCGGTGTAGCAGTAACCTTTGCCCCTGAAACTATGGCCGACGATGCAGGAGATGGCCGCAAATAAGGGCGCGCCATCTGAAATATATGGAACAAGCAAACCAAGACCCACAAAATGACATTGACAGCGCAAAGCGAACTTTGGTGGCATGCGCGCTGGCCGGGCTCGCAGGGTGGGGACTAGGTGCGGCATACGATTTCGGCACCGATATCGTACACATACAGGCTGACAACCACGCTATTGAACTCGTGCAAGCCGAGCACGCCCCGGAGCCGGCCGTTGAAGCTATCCGGGCGGATATTGATAAGCATCAAGACTATATCGTGCATAGCGCTAAGTTCTATGGTGGCGAACTCGTTCTCGGCGGCCTTTTCGTGGCCTCCGACGCGGCCTCGATTGCAAGGCGCAGACGAGAAGAGCAAGCTGGTGACGACCAGCATCGAGGCGAACGCTCAGAGTAACGGCCCTCCCCGGATCGTGTGAAAAACCTAGGCGCGTCCAGATGGATACCGTATTCTTGCTTCCAAGCTCTCGAAAGATGGTGGCAATGAAGGATGAGAAGGGCCTGGGGCTTCTCGCGGCCAGCGTTGTCATCTTGCTGGCAAGTGCCGACCCCATCGGCAACGTGATTGACCTCAAATTTGTTCCCCAACCAGTTGCAGTAACCCTATATGTAATGTTGGTTCTCGCTGCTGCCTATCTGACTTTGAAGCCGTTTTGGGGTGGCCCTCGTTCCCGGCCCGGTCGCAAGCGTCGGTTTTTGAAGAAGAAGCCACGCCCGATAGGTGCGCCCACTCGGTCGCCTTCAATTCCTCCGACTCCTACCTATGTTCAACAGCCACCTGCTGGCCAAGACGTCGACTACCCGCCAACTGAACCTCTCATCGTCATTCCACAACTGCCGGACGTGGAGGAACCGGTACCCGTCCCCGCTGCTTCCGGGCAGCGACCAGTCAGTGCGCTACCGCGCAGGCCATCAACCGACTGGCGACCACCGGAAACGCCGTGGCGAGAGCCATCGCCACAATCGTGTTTCGATTTTCCCGGTCCACCCGTTGATCGGCGCCGAATCGACCCCGCGACCGGCGGAATAATTCCCGAACCAAAGAGCCTATCAAATAGGCATCCGTTCACGCCTGAGTCAGACACCAAAGGGCTGATTGCACTGTTTGGCGTTATTGCGATCATACCGATAATTGTGACCGTCTTGACAATTCTGAGCAAGTTAAACAATGGACTGCCGTTGATTCCGGGCGTCATAAATTAGTAGGCGTCTCCGCTTTGGGAAGTCACAAGAACGGCGACCTTACCCGTCCTGCCGCCGAACCCGCCGTTGGCGGTGTGGTGTCCTAGTTCGCTTCGGGCTCGCCGTCCCGCCCGGCAGTTCAGTCGGCAGTTCAGCCCGCGGTTCCATGCCGCGCAGCAGGTCGCCGGGGTGGTTCTCACGAAGGGCTTCCGTGATGTGGTAGTGGATGCGTTGTTCGTCGGTGAGGCATTCTGGTGGCGTTGGGCTGTTTTGAAGGTCACCTCCTTGAGGAGTTGATTGTCGTTCCATATTCGTGTTTCTCCGTTTAGTTGACAAAATATCTAGAGAATGACGGCCGTCGTGCACAACCACCCATACCGGTACCACTCCATCCGCCCCACCACCGCCCGCGCCCGCTGTCCGTTCGCGGCCGTGCCCCATGCCTCGATGACCGTCTCATACGGCTTCTGGGTGTGGATGGTGCGCAACCGATAGCCTTGCCCCGTAATCCCAGGACGTGGCCGTCTTCCAAGTAACGCGAGCTGCAACTGTGGCGACAGGTGCGCTTCCAGATGCTTCAAGGGGCGGCGGCCATCCATGACTTCGACCAGGCCAGACAGAACATGAACGGCAAAATGTTGCTCTTCGCGGGTGACCGGTTCAAAGTCTGGGGTAATAGGTGGTGACAGTTCAATCGGCACTGCGGTTGGTATGCTTGGCTGCTCGGGTATGGCGAGGTGTTCAAGGGTGAGGGCGGTGCTGATTGCCATCCGAGCGAATATGCTCAATTCGTCAGTGCGTGTTTTCGTCTCCCTTATCGGGGTGAATTGCTCCATGCATAATGTCTCCGTTTATTTTTATACAAGTACACGCAGCGGTTGACCCTGATATTTCCGTTGTGGAAATTGCTCGGCGCTTGCTCGGCAGTGCCGATGTGGCGCATACTAAAAGACGTATGAGTCACGATGAATTCACCAAACTGGATGCGAAAATTGACAAGCTTGCGAGCGACTTGAGCGAACAAATGCTCAAGCTGTACCAGCACTTCGATGACCGTTGCAATGCCATCGAGGGGAAGCTTGACCAAAAGGCTGACGGTGCCCGTATCTACGCTGCGCTCGATGCGATTGCCAAAAACCAGGAGGTCGAGCAACACGAGCGCCTGGCTATGATCCAACAGCTCGACCGGCACGAAGGCTGGATACACCAGCTCGCCGACACGACCGGAGCAAAGCTTCGCTACGAGCAGTAATACGCTGGCTGACGCAAGCGTCGTTAAACGGCAGAGAGCCCGGCCACCACGCGGCGACCGGACTCCCACCAGGCAAAACAGCTACGGCAAGTCAGTCAGTCCGAGTGTCTCTTGGATGAACTTGACCAACCGGGGGTTCAAGGTGAATCCTCTGACCCCGACCAGAAAACACAGAACTCTTCTAACAAGGGTTCTTTTTGTTTGTCAATTGTTCTAGCACCGGAGCGTCTGCTACTATTACCATAAGCATGAAACAGGATGAAAACGGCTTCGGCA
Source organism: Saccharimonadales bacterium (SeqCode) (assembly GCA_035276765.1). Classification (GTDB taxonomy): domain Bacteria; phylum Patescibacteriota; class Saccharimonadia; order Saccharimonadales; family UBA4665; genus DATASD01. The sequence goes on along the minus strand of DATELH010000001.1, from coordinate 144,812 downwards.
TAATCGGCGTACTGTTGCTGATTGTACTTGTTGCGGCGGGTTATATGGGGTGGAAGATATGGCGCGAAGGACACGCGACAACTATCATAACGGCTTCGAACGTTGACGCGCAAACAGGCGTGGGCGCATTAGAAATTCCGAGTTGGGGCATTCGGCTGGCGCTGCAGGGTGCTGATAAAATCCAGTTGGAAATGCACCCGACAGGCGGTTTCCTCAATAATGGCGCCGATAGCTACGAGGCGTATGCCAAGCCTACTTTTAAGTCGGGGACTATGCAGGATAAGTCATGCGAGCCCGACGTTACGCTTTACCGCGCCAAGACGGCTTTCGCGTCGTACAAGTTTAAGGTGTTTGGTGGCAACTATTACGCCATTGTCGGCAATCCCGGTACGTGCAGCAACCCCGCCGACAACACGCTCAAAACGCAGTTTTTGCAGAACTTTACCCTGGAAAGCATTTCTGAATTGTAGGAGAAATTATGCCCAAGAAAAAGCAGAAAGCCTCTAAACAAACCGTACTACTCAATATTTTGGGCTGTTTGGTGGTGGGCGGCATGGTGAGTTTTGTAACGTACAGTTTTGTAAACCAACCGGCCAAGCCAAAGGATGCCCCCGTGCAAGTGGCCTGCCAGAGCCAAGGCGCGCAGCACATGGTGGTCATCCAGGACGGGCAAGTCACGCCAGCCCACACCGAGGCAAAATTGTGCGACACGCTCACCATTACGAACAACGACAACGTGGGGCGCGTGATGGCTTTTGGCGTGCACGAGCAACACCAGCCATACGACGGCGTTACCGAGCAAATGCTTCACCAGGGCGACAGCTTCACGGTCACACTCAACCGAAGCGGCACGTATACTTTCCACGACCATTTGCACGACGAAGTCATCGGCGATTTTACCGTTACAAAGTAGCTTTTGCCAGCCTAGCACCAACTGCTATTATAGGGCGATGAGAGCTAGCAACGCGCGCGACAAACAGATTACCCGTGAGGTGCACCGCTTGTTTTGGCGCGCCAACCGGCAACACTGGCCAACCCTGGTACTCAGTTATCTTTTTCGCGTTCCGGCCGTGGCTATTTATAACACTATAATTCCGCTGGTCGGCGCGTACGGCATTCAGGCGATTTTAACCAAGCACTTCGACAAGGTGGGCACATATGCTTGGTGGATTGTCGGCCTGTCGCTGGCATATAGCGTGCTATGGTCGGTTGGCGATGTTTTGGTGAGCAAAAACGCGCAAATCGGCTCCGAATATGTACAAAATGAAGTCTTTGTGAACTTTTTGCATAAAGACTATGATTTTTACAGCAACGCGTTTTTTGGGTCGCTTGGCGCACAGGCTGCACGTCTCCGCGACGCCTTCAATGTGTACGGCGAAATTGTAACCCTCTCAGGCCCAAAGCAGCTTACCATTGCACTTACTGGCGTGGCGATTATCGGCTACCAATCACCCTCACTGGCCGTGGTGACAATTGCGGCCATGGTGTGCGTGTTGGCTTTTACGCTCGCCAGCAGCTCGTGGCGTTTGCGCTTTCGCAGGATCGCCAGCGACCGGAGTAGCGACGTTGCGGCTGGTATTGGCGACGCGCTCACCCACGGCACTACGGTAAAGAGTTTTGCCATGGAGTCGTACGAAACTGAGCGCTTACAAACGCCACTCAAACAGTGGTCGCTCGCACAGTTCAAGGGTTGGATTTCGGCCATTCCGGCCGATAGCGGTCGCATGATCTTGGCGGCGGTAGCGACGGCACTCCTGCTCGTGCTGTCGGCGCATTTGTATGTCGCAGGCAAAATTTCCATTACCATCGTAGTGCTTATTCAGCTGTACGTCATTAAGCTTGTTGCAAGCACGCTCGACATCGCGGAAATGGTGAAGCGCTACGAACAGGCCATGGGCGCTGCGTACGAACCGGTCAAGACGATGCTAGTACCTACCCAGGTGAACGACTCGCAAGCAGTCCAAAAAATTCCCGGCAGCAAGGCGTACACGCTGGCGCTTAACAATGTCAGCTATCGCTACACCGAGGCGGCCAAGGCGCACCACGCTATCAAAGATTTTTCTTTGACTATTCATTCTGGGAAGAAAATCGGCTTAGTGGGGTACTCGGGAAGCGGCAAGACCACGCTCACCAAACTGTTGCTGAGGTTTATGGACGTAACTGAAGGTTCGATTACTATCAATGGCATAGACATCCGCGAAGCGGCACAGCGCGATGTGCGTACCATCATTTCATATGTGCCGCAAGAGCCGCTGCTTTTTCACCGCACTATCGCCGAAAATATTGCTTACGCCAACCCAAAGGCCAGCCAAGCCAAGGTGCGCCGCGCCGCCAAGCTCGCATACGTTGACGAGTTTGCGCGCGAACTGCCGCAGGGTTTTGATACTCTGGTTGGCGAACGCGGCGTGAAGCTCTCCGGCGGACAGCGCCAGCGCGTGGCTATTGCCCGAGCGCTCCTCAAGGATAGCCCGATTCTCGTGCTCGACGAAGCCACGAGCGCCCTCGACAGCAAAAGCGAGCAGTACATTCAGGATGCGTTATGGGAACTCATGAAGGACCGCACAGCACTGGTGATTGCGCATCGTCTTAGTACCATCCAACGCATGGACAAGATTGTGGTTATGGACAAGGGCCGCATTGTGCAGGTTGGAATGCATAACCAACTCAAGAGGCAACCGGGAATTTACGCCGAGCTATGGCACCACCAATCGGGCGGCTACATTGGCGCGCCAAGCCAAGACGTGGAATAGGCGCAGGCCTTGGCGCAGGCCTCGAGAGGTGTTAGAATGGGGCTACCAAATCATCGGGGTGTGGCGCAGTTGGTAGCGCGCAGCGTTCGGGACGCTGAGGTCGTCCGTTCAAGTCGGATCACCCCGACCATTTTAGGGATAAAGTCCCTTTTTGTTTTCATGCATAGTGTTTCCTGTTACGAGCAAGCTTTTGAACCCTACCGCGATGAGGTCGCGGCTATTGCAACCCGCCTCGATAATGGTGAACAGCCCCGGCAAGTCCGGGGTTATATTAATTCTGGTTGGGATTTTGATGTATTTCGGCTAAAAGACGCGCGATTGGTGGCTAAGCTACCGCATACCAACGAAAGTAATGCTCCTGAGGAGGTGGTGCGTACTGTCATGCAAACACTGGCGCGGGTTGCCGGCCGGCCCGGGCTCGAACAGTTGGTCGGAGGCTCGTTGCACTATCCGACAGCGCTCTTGTGCGCCTATGCACCCAGCCAAAACGCTTGCGACACACCTGAGGCGCAACTGCGCGGTATACAGCCGCAGTACTTTGCGCGGCTATTTTCTAACTTGCAGTTTTTGCAGAACGAAGGATTATTCCTCGACCCTGGCATCGGCAATGTCCGGTACGGCCGGACCCAAGGATTTACGCTCATCGATTTGCTCGACGAAACAGGATACGCACGGCAAGTGCCAGGCGAAGACAACGAGCAGAGCTTTGGCGACAAAGTTATTGCCCTTGGCACTACCATGCTATTCCATACTGGCAGCTCTGAAGTGCCGCTGCTGGGCAAACTATACCGTGATGCCTGCCACGAATTGGTTGGGCCAGACATGGCCATGGCGCTCGAATGCGAATGGGAAGATGCATACCGCTTTCGGGTGGCCTGAGATGGCCATGTCTTTTTAGCGGGAGAGGAGCTACAATAACAGCATGCTGCTGGCTGCATTCTCGATCGTTGGCGCATTCGTGTTTCTCGCAATTGTGGAATATTTTTCGCGCACCCGCAGCCATGTTCACTCCGAAATGACGCGCAAGATCATTCACATGGCGGCCGGCATCTTTGTGGCCAGTTGGCCGTTTTATTTTACATGGTGGGAGATCGGGCTGCTTGCACTTGCCGCACTGTTCGTGGTGGGCGTGTCCATCCAGTACAATATTTTTCGTTCGATCCACAGCGTAAGCCGGCGCTCGATGGGTGAGATTTTTTTCGCCGTTGCCATTGGGCTGCTGGCTTTTTTGGACGGCAACCCTTGGGTTTTTGCCATTGCCATGTTGCACCTTGGCTTGGCCGACGGCTTGGCGGCAGTTGTGGGCGTTACGGTTGGCAAACGCACGCGCTATGAAGTGTTTGGCTACCCCAAAAGTTGGGCCGGGACGCTGACGTTTTTTGTGGTGTCGATAGTGCTCACCGCTGCTTTTTTTGTCATTACCGACACGCGAGACCTTACCATGCTGGCTGTAGTGCCGGTTGTGGCCACGCTGGTTGAAAACTTTGCCGTGTTCGGTACCGACAATCTGTTCGTGCCGCTGGTGGTGGCTGGCTTACTTAAGTTTTTCTAGTGGTGTGCCCGGAGCGCGTTAAAGATCACTACTACATCGACAAGCTCTTGGATGACGGCTCCGTACAACGGCTGAAAACGGCCAGTCGCAAAGACTAGCATCAGCATGACGCTCAGGGCGATGCCTACCAAGATACTTTGCTTGCCAATGAAGAACGTTCGTTTGGCGATGTCGACGGCTTGGCCGACATGACTGAGGTCGTCTTGCATAATGACGACGTCGGCGGACTCGCTGGCGGCAGTCGAACCGCGCGCTCCCAGGGCAATGCCGACGTCGGCGGCTGTGAGTACGGGCGCGTCGTTTACGCCGTCACCTACAAAGGCCACCGGCCGTCCGGGCTCGGGCACGGTCTCAAGGGCGCGCATTTTGTCGCCGGGCAATGCCTCGGCAGTAATATTTTTGATGCCCAGTTTTTTGCCGATCGCCTGGGCAACCGCCGAATTGTCGCCCGTTACCATCAGGAAATCCTTGATGCCGAGCTGTTTGAGTTTTTCGAGTGTCGAAACACTTTCGGCCCGGACGTCGTCGATGAAGCTAATCACGCCAGCCAATGCGCCGTCGATAGCTACGAGCGCCGCAGTTTGTTGCAGGTTTTTTGGTTTAAAATCGTGAGGCAAAGTCACGTCCTGGCTCACGAGCAACCCCAACCGGCCAACCAAAATGTGCTGCCCGCCCACGCGTGCTTCCAAGCCGTGCCCGGCGATTTCTTGCACGTGCCGCGGCTTGCCAAGGCGCAACTTTTTGCGTTCGGCTTCGACCACAATAGCTTGCGCAATGATATGGTTCGAGCTCTGCTCCAGACTGCCCGCCGCCTTTAACACCTCGTTCACCGTAAAACCCTGAAAAGTTTTGATGCTGTCAACGCGCAGCGCACCTTGGGTGAGCGTGCCGGTCTTGTCGAAGGCGATGGTTTTCACCTCGGCGAGCCGCTCGAGTGCGCCGCCGGTTTTAATGATAATACCGTTTTTGGCGCTGCGGCTCATGCCGGAAATAATGGCGATGGGCGCTGCCAAAATGAGCGGACAAGGTGTGGCCACTACCAAAACCTCCAAAAAGCGGATGGACTGATGGCTGAGCACCCACGCCGCCAGCGCAACCGTGAACGACAAAAAGGTGAACGGCACGGCGTAGCGGTCGGCCATACGCACGAATGGTGCCTGGCTGTTTTGGGCATTTCGCACCAGCTTGATGATTTGCTCGTATTGGCTGTTGGCGGCGGTTTGGATAGCGCGCACTGTTACGGCACCGTCGAGGTTGATTGAACCGCTCAGCAATTGCCCGCCAACGTCTTTCACTTGCGGTAAACTCTCGCCGGTGAGGCTCGATTCATCAAAGCTGGCACTGCCGTCGATAATCTCGGCGTCCACGGGTACCATCTCGCCGGCTTTTACGATGAGTTTGTCACCAACCTGCACGCTTTTGACTTCAACGTCGAGCGTTTTGCGCCCGCGGATAACGTGGGCTTTTTGTGGTGCCCGCTCCAGCAAAGCGTCAAGTTCTTTTTCGGCGCGGCGCTCGGCGTAGTCTTCGAGTGATTCGCCGCCGGTGAGCATGAGTACAACCACGATCGCCGCCCAATACTGGCGCATAATAACAGCGGTAATGATAGCCGTGGCGGCAAGAATATCAACACCGTACTTGCCGGACTGCAAATCGCGCCACATGCCCCAAAGCAGCGGCACCACCGATACAATCGCCGCCACACCCAACAGCAAATGGGCAAAAAAGTGCTTACCGTTTAGCTCGAGCGGCAATGCCGCCACCGCAACCAGCAAGGTCCAACTAAACTGTTTGTACTCGCGCAAAAAATGCCAAAGCTTATCCATGGAAACGATCTCCTGAAACGTCTATGACCTTAGTATAGCAACAGTGGTGTGTTGCTCAAAGTTTGGTGTCTGCGGGCCAATCTTCCTGGCGCGCGGCGTACAATAAAAAAGACCCGGGAATGGGTCTTCGAATCATTTTGGGGCGAATGATGGGGTTCGAACCCACGGCCTCCGGAGCCACAATCCAGCGCTCTAACCAGCTGAGCTACATCCGCCAAAATAACTGATATACTGTAGCATTTATCGCCGAAAATTGCCACCCCAATCTGTGGCCGCGACCACATGCAGTATAATCCGAAAGTATGGCAGAAAACCGAATAACCTATGGGAGCTCCGACGTGGATGCGGCCGTTTCGCACTCCATGCCTTCGCGTCCAGAAACTTTGCAAGGTTTGCACAAAAGTCTCCGGCTCGGCACGTCGCTCGAAAATATGATACGGGATTATTTTTGCCAGACAAGCACAGACGCCTACGTTGAAACGATCTATAATTTGGCCGATGAAGCTACTGAACGCAGTACACCAGCCTTCCGCGAGGCCGAGTCGCCCGAAATCCTAACAGCTAATTTTATTGCTGCGCACGAAGAAGAACATTACATTGGAGCCGCGCTGGAGCAATATGTTGGGCCGGCGATGGAGGGCGCGCCGCCACAGCGCACGATCCTATTTTGTAATTGGCCGAAGGGCGCCAACCTGCAACGCGTCAATGCCACGCTCAACATCATACAAGCATTTCAGGAAGCGCATCCCGAAGCGTCGCTCGGGCTTTGCACGCGGCAACTGGGGGAAAGGACGGCGATCGGCACAGTGGTCAAAATGGCCGTAGACACGACGTTGTATAGTGTGCGGAGCACTTTGCGCGACCAGCATGACATCTTGCTCGAGCTCAACTCGGCCGATATCGTCCCAGGTTATTACGCAGCCATGCATCGGACATTTCGCATGCCGGGGGTGCAACCCCGCTTGGCGTTTGTTCCACGTGTCCGTCGCGAGCAGACTGACGGGCGTTTTCCCAATTTGGATAGTGTCATTGCTTGGTCCGATTTGCTGCTTGAGTATGGCGAATGTTATTTGGAAGCCGGTTTGGCGCTCAGCGCACGTGGCTACATGATGATTAACGGTTGCGACCCGGTTCGGCGAAAGGGTGAAGCACACAACATGGTAACCCGCATGACCGTCGAAGAAACAAAAACGGTTTACCACAAAGTAGAAGAGGCCGAGCTCATCATTTCGGCCCGCCGCGAATGGGCTCACCTGCGTGCTGGCGGCTCACCGCATATGTACTGGGCAGGCGGTTTTGGCATGAACGAGTCGTACCGGCTCAATGCCGGCGCGGAAGATATCACCAGCGACGAACGTGATCGCATGGTCCACGAACTACTCTACGAGGGCTTTAACTCGATCGCCGTGGTGATGCTGGCCGGCCAACTTGCAAGGGGTGCATCTACCGAGGCGGCCTGGGCGTATACCTCGCTCCTTCTTCGCAGGGCGACGGAACGCTTGGGCGGCAACGTAAAGCAACCAGACAAAGGTGGAATGCGAAAAATAATTGCCAAAGCAATCCAGCGAAGCGGCATACAGAAAATAGCCTGACAATACTGGATGATTGGTATTGGACCTGACATCGTAATTTTTGCACTGCGAAACTACGAAGGGTCAATATACTCGACGGAAGGGCTCACTACACGATAAAACCTTCGAGCCTTGTCGGGCTGCTCCGGATGCTGGTACTGACTTTCAAGCCTTGGAGTGCCATCACTATTGCTCAGCATCCAAACGTCCTCCACTTTAGGAGGTTGAGTCGCCATGAGAGCATCTGTAGCCCTCAAAACGTGGAGTGAACGAAGTGTAAAATCTAACTCGTTATTAACGCCTTGTTTGATTTCCCACATACTAAACCAACCATCACGTTCCGGTGGATCATAACGGTGATGATTGAGGTAATCGCTAACCGCTTGGGTAATTTGCTCTTGCTTGTCCATTTTAATTTTACGGCTAACCAATGTGGTGCCCCGAGAGGGATTCGAACCCCCGACCTTGAGCTTAGAAGTCTCTTGCTCTATCCAGCTGAGCTATCGGGGCGGGCCTGCCGTCATTATACCAGAGGTGAGATGCGCCCCCGGAAAAATGTCCGGATGGGAAAGCTAAAGATGGTGAGCGCAGCAAAAATAGTGAAGCCGTGGCCGGGTGTGAGGAGCCGGTACGTGCGAACGCCGGCGGGTTTGCTGAGGCGTGCGGCTACAGTGTTGTCGCGTGCGGCGTATACCGACAGGATTTTTTTGCGCGCGCTCTCGTCGAGGCGGGCAAAGCTTTCCGGCAACTTCGCGATGGATTTTTCAAGCAACGGATTCTGCAGTCCTGCCATGGTTTTAAGCGGACTACAAATGACAGCGACTTTTGTAATGGCCTTCGGGCGTGCCGCCAAGGCGTGGATTGCTGCCGTGCCACCAGCGCTCGAGCCGATTATGTATACCGGTTTGTCTGCGAGGCTGTCGATGTCGTCGGTTAATTTTTGCAGTTTTCGCTCAAATAACTCCGGCCGGTCGCCCCAGCCAAATGCGCCGACGTGTGCCTCGTATCCAAAAAATTGCCAGACAAACGCAAAAAACTCGAACAATCGATCGTGGTTGCCAACTCCGGTAATGATGATGAGTTGCTTTCTCATGGCGCGTTTGGTGCGAGTGGCGGGAATCGAACCCGCATCTCCAGCTTGGAAGGCTGGCATAATAGCCTTTATACAACACTCGCGTGCGGGTTGACAGGGGTATTATAGCAGATTCATCGTAGCGTCCGGCGGCTACCCGACAAAAATATGAAAAAAGCTTGCATGAAATATCATATATGGTATCATCATAGCGTTATGAACAATCCCAACGAGAAAATCGGCAACTTAATCTCTCAGATACGGCAAGAGCGCGGTTTAACCCAAGCGGAGTTTGCGCGTCGCCTTGCCACCTCTCAATCAGCGGTCAACCGCATGGAGCACGGCAAGCAGAACCTCAGCATGGAAACGCTGGGGCGCATTAGCGATGTGCTCAACAAACAACTTTTGAGCTTAAATGAACAGGGTTTGAACCTGCGTATCGAAGGCGGCCACGAACTGCACGGCGACATCACGCTCAAAACCAGCAAAAATGCTGCGGTCGGGCTTTTGTGTGCCAGCCTGCTCAACTATGGCGTGACGCGTTTTACTAACTTTCCGCGCATCGAAGAAGTGTACCGTATCATCGAAGTGCTCGAGAGCATGGGCGTGCAAGTAAAATGGATTGGCAACGATGTTGAAATCCGCCGGCCCGAAAAGCTTCAGTTAGAAAAACTCAACGCCGAAGCCGCCCGCAAGACGCGCAGCGTGCTGATGTTTATGGGTCCGCTGCTGCACGATTTTAAAGAGTTTCAAATTCCATATGCCGGCGGCTGTAAGTTGGGTGCCCGCACTGTAACACCGCATTTGTTTGCGCTCGAAGAGTTTGGCGTGAGCATTGTGGCAACACAAGGCTACTACGAAGTAACAGTTGATAAGCGCCCGGCTGGCCGCGTGGTGTTATACGAATCGGGCGACACCGTGACCGAAAACGCCCTGATGGCCGCCGCTCGCACCCCCGAAGAAACTATTTTGCAGTTCGCGAGTGGCAACTACGCCGTACAGGATGTGTGTTTCTTCCTGCAAAAACTTGGCGTTAAGATCGAAGGCATTGGCAACACACTGTTGCGCATCCAGGGCGTGCCGTTTATCAAAAAGAACGTCACCTATGCGCCGGCCGAAGATCCCATCGAAGCCATGTTCTTTACATCCGTCGCGGTGGCTACAAACTCGGAAATTACCATCAAGCGCGTGCCAATCGACTTCATGGCGCTGGAGCTGCTCAAGCTGAAGAAAATGGGCTTGCAGTTTGACGAGACTGAGCGATACAAGGCTGCCAACGGTCAGACCGACCTGGTCGATCTTACCGTACATAAGCACGATGGCAAGCTGCATGCGCTGCAAGAAAAACTGCATGCCAACATCTATCCGGCCGGTGTCAACCAAGACAACTTGCCGTACTTTGTACCGATCGCCGGTGTGGCCAAAGGCCGCACGCTCATCCACGACTGGACCTACGAAAACCGCGCCATTTACTACACCGAAATGACCAAAGTCGGCATGCAGGTGGAGCTGGCCGACCCGCATCGCTTGTACATTCAGGGCCCGACCAAATTCAGCAAAGCCGATGTGGTTTGTCCGCCAGCGCTTCGGCCCGCCAGCTTGCTGCTCATTGGCATGTTGGCTGCCGACGGCATTTCGATTTTGCGCAACGTGTACACCATCAACCGCGGCTACGAAGACTTGGCCGAGCGCCTAAACAGCATCGGCGCACACATCACCGTACTCAACGAGATGTAGTCCAAAAAACATATCCGCGTCCCCCGAGTGGTGCTACAATGATTGTATGATCTAGCGAGCGTCACATCATTTGGAGTTTAGGGAAAAGTAAGAGGGGAAACCAATGGCAGTTTTTGATGATGCGATCGCGGCGCTTGTAGCTGCAGAAGAAAAACGACAACGTGAGGGCTTGGAGCTCATTCCAAGCGAAAACTATGTGAGCCGCCAGGTGCTCGACACCATGGGCAGTGTGCTTACCAATAAATATTCCGAGGGTTTTCCGGGCAAGCGCTACTACGGCGGCCAAGAAAACACCGACCAAATCGAACAGCTGGCGATTGACCGCGCTAAGGCGTTGTTTGGCGCCGACCACGCCAACGTGCAGCCACACTCCGGTGCGCAGGCCAACGAAGCTGCGTATCATTCGTGGCTCGAACCAGGTGACACGGTTTTAGGTATGGAGCTGAGCCACGGCGGCCACCTCACACACGGCCGGCCGGGCACGGTGCTCGCCAAACTCTTCAACTTTGTGCGCTACGGCATGAAAGACACCGAAACCGGCGAGATTGATTACGACCAGCTGCGCGAGCTGGCGCTCAAACACAAGCCAAAGCTGATTTTAGCGGGCTTTTCATCGTATCCGCGCGAGCTGGATTACGCCAAGTTTGCCGAAATCGCCAAAGAGGTAAACGCCGTTTTGATGATGGACATGGCGCACATCGCCGGGCTGATTGCCGGCAAACAGCTTAAGAACCCTTTTGATTACGGTTTCCATATTGTCACCACCACCACGCATAAAACGCTTCGCGGGCCGCGCGGCGGCATGATCTTAACGCGCGGCACCGTGGGCAATCCGCTGAAAGCACCGGAAAAGACCGTAGAAAATTTGCCCACGTTGGTGGACCGTACCGTATTTCCGGGCGTGCAAGGCGGCCCGCTCGAGCACGTCATTGCCGCCAAGGCCGTAAGCTTTTATGAAGCGTCGCAACCGGAGTTCGAGCAGTACGCCAAGCAGGTTTTGCTGAACGCACAGGCGCTGGCCAAAGCTCTTATGGACAAGGGTTTCAAGCTGGTGACGAACGGCACCGACAACCACATGGTGGTAGCCGACGTGCACCGCAGCTTTGGCATTCACGGTGGCGAGGCCGAAGCCGTACTCGACCGCATTGGCCTGAACCTCAACAAAAACGTGATCCCCGACGACCCGCTGCCGCCATTCCGTCCGAGCGGTATACGGTTGGGCACGCCGGCCATTACGACACGCGGCCTCAAGGAAACCGATATGGTGCAGGTGGCTGAATGGATGCATACCGCCATCACGAACCGCAGTGATGACGTCAAGCTCACAAGCTTGCGAAACGAAGTTATCGGCTTGGCTAAACAGTTCCCGTTGCCCAGTGACCGCCCGCTAAAGTAATTCGCCGGAGCGTCGCCCTTCGACCGGCCACATTGGTGGCTGCACCTCGCCACCCTGTTCGGCTGCTATATTACCGATGTCTTCGATCAGACGGTGACGTGCCGTTGTTTGAGGCACGGGAATTGGCTCAAGCGTAAGGGTTGTTTCGTTGGCGGACTCGATGGATGCTGTGGCCGCGGCTTGTTCTGGGTCGGAGAGCGGCAAAGGTGCGAAATCTTCGGCCGTCACCGTTTCGCACGTTGCCAGAATTTTGTCGAGCACAGACGACCCTGTGCTCCCGGCTTCAGGTTTTTTTGTTTCGTGTGATCCCTGAGATGGCATGCGTATCCTATGCGTATTACTTATTAAAACACTTAGTATGCCAAGCAATGCCCTGTTCGGCAAGCAAGGGTAAACTACTATTTTTTGCAACGTAAAATGGGGTAGATTTAATATTTCATAGGCGCTGGTCGAGAGTAAGCAAGCCGACTACCGCGGTCGCCGCCCGGTCAAGCGACATCCGCGTAAGAGTGATGTGGCGGTGGAGATCTTGGTCGTGCATGCTGCATCCGGCACGCTGCGTTTTGGCGAATGTCGTCAGCGTGGAAAAGTGCTCGTCGGCAAAATTACGCGGCACAAACAAATGCGCATCGTCTTGAAAGGCAATCCGGTGGGCTCGCCCGTCCCAATAATATGATTTTAGATTGGCGTCACGCTGGAGCCATATGACCGAGTCTTTTTCACTCTTGGGCAGTTTTTGGGGTGGTACGTCGAGCCGATATCGCGAAATCCATCGGGGTTCTTGCCGAGTGAAGCTCCCAGGCTTGGCTGGCATCAAGGCTTCTTCAAAATACGCGCGCGTCAGTAACCGGCCCACGCCGACGATCACCTGTTCGACAGGACGAATTTCCAGGGGTGCGGGTTTTTCGGGAATCTTCATAAAAGGTCAAAAACCTTACGGCCTTGCCTGAATTGGAGGCTAAATTAGTTCGGGCTCTTGCTCAAGTTTAATACTGAATCTACTTTGAATGACCTGGGAAATTTCATCACGGAACCGTGCCAAGTCTTGGTAGTTCCGCGCGTTCTCATTCACGAACACCAGGGCATTTTGCGCGTAGGTACGCATGCCGTAATCGGCATAATTTTTGAACCCAGCGGCTTCCAGCAGCCAGCCAGCCGGAATTTTTACCTGGCCGTCGGGCATATCGTGCATGGGCATATCTGGATATTTTGCCTTGAGGTCGGCCGCCAGCCACTTGCTGACGATCGGGTTTTTAAAGAATGAACCCGTGTTTGGGGTTTTTTCGGGGTTGGGCAGGCGTTGGTTGCGGATAGCGATCACGGCATCTCGGATGACCGCTGGCGTGTACTCCTTGATGTGGTGCGCGTCGAGCATCTCTTGCAAGCGCGGATAAAACGGCGGTACCGGCTTGTCTTTGAACAGACCGAGCGTAATATTCAAAATAATATAGTGCCGGTTTTCCATAGGTTTGAAGATGCTGGTGCGGTAGGCAAAACCGCAGTCTTCTTTTTTGATTGTCACAATTTGGCGGGTGGCAAGGTCGTAGGCTTGGAGCTCGATGAAGGTGTCGGCGATTTCCTGGCCGTAGGCGCCCACGTTTTGCACCGGTGTAGCGCCGGCGCTCCCAGGGATGAGTGATAACGCTTCGATGCCGCTCAGGTCTTTGCGGACGGCATGCGCCACAACCTCATCCCACACTTCGCCGGCGCCGATGCGTACCACCGCGCCATCCGGCGTGTCCTCGATAATGTCAAAACCCTTCAAGTGGTTGACGATAACCAGACCAGGGAAGCCCTCGTCGCGAATAATGACGTTTGAGCCGCCGCCCAAAACAAGGATCGGCAAGTGCTGGTCGAGCGCCCAATTGGCGGCTTCGACCAAGTCTTTTTGGTGCTTTACCTCTGTTAGGAAACGGGCTGGCCCGCCGAGCCGCATGGTTGCGTATCCGCTCAAAGGAACATTCTCGCGTATTTTCATTACAGGCATTATACCTCTTTTTACTTGCCCCGTCAGGTAGTCGGCGGTACTATAAGGTACAGCATGAGTGAAGAGTCTAAACAACAACCATTTCGGTCTCTGGGAATTCGACTTAAGACGATCCGTCAAAAGCTGCAAGAAAGCGTAGCCGAAGTATCGGGCGCGATCGAAATCGACGAAGCCAAACTGCAGCGGATCGAGCAGGGCCAGGAGCGCCCCAGCGAAGATATTTTGCTGCTCCTAATCAGTCATTTTGGCATGCATGAAGACGAAGCCGCCAACTTGTGGCTCCTGGCTGGCTACGACCGGCCCGAGGGCCATAACCGTGACGACGACGCCTCCGGCCGCCCCACCATTATGCTCATGGGCATCGACCCGCGGGTAATTTACAGCGACAGCGTGCATATTTCAGTCAATCCTAGTGGAGTCGTGATGGGCTTTTCGCAAAGTGGGGGTCCGGCAAATCAACCGCTCGCGATTGCCCGTATCGGCATGAGCCGCGACCAAGCCAAAGATGTGCTACGTGTCCTGCAAGAAGCGCTGCACCAATATGAGCACCCGCCCAAACCAAAAAGCTTGCCCTATAGCGTAGACCGCAAACGCGACGCCAAGGAGTAGCTAGCGAACTCCCAAATGCTTGGCGTGAGCGGCAACGTCGTGTACACGCAAATATTTTGCGCCGGCTTGCACGGCTACATCGGCAGCTTGTAGGTTGGGCGCGAGTTCAAAACGCTGTTCACCCAAAAAGCGCTTGCGTGAATATCCAATCATGACAGCGCTGTCTGGCACAAGCTTGGCAAGCCCAAGCAACCGGCGGTTGAGTGGCATGGTCTTGCCGAAGCCAATACCGGGGTCGAGGATGATGTCTTGTTTGGCCACGCCAAGCGCCATAAGCTGCCCGCGCCGCACGAGCAACTCCCGTAGAACCGTTTGTTCGTCGTCCATGATGGCGTCTTTGTGGGCGGCCTGGATATCGGTGCCGAAGCGCGCTGGCAAGTGGCTCACGATACAACGCAGGCCATACTGTGCGATGGCCTGCCGCATAGCCAGGTTGTTCATGCCGGTGACGTCGTTCACGATAAAGTGCGGCCCAAAGGCCCTGGCGGCGAGCGCCATCGTTTCGGGATGGTAAGTGTCGAGCGAAATTTTGCCCGCGTATTTGGGTAAAAGCTGGGCGAGCACCGGTTGTAAACGCTCCCACTCGTGGGCTGCGGCCATGGCAGTGGAGCGGGGGTTGGTGGATTCGGCACCGATGTCCACGATGCTGGCGCCATCTTGAAAGAGTTCTTCGGCGTGTCGCACTGCGGCCTCGGTTTGTTCGTATAAACCGCCATCACTAAAGCTGTCCGGTGTAACGTTTAAAATGCCAACTAACGCAACCTGTTTCATGGGGCTATTATACTATGGTATGATTACCTCTGTTGATACGCGCCCGTAGCTCAGCTGGATAGAGCGTTGGTTTCCGGTACCAAAGGTCGGGGGTTCGAATCCCTTCGGGCGTACCATAATTCCTGAATCGTCATTTTTGAGCTTAAACAGCTCGTTTAACTTCGGTGGATCCACCGAATTTTTATTTGCAGAAAGTATTTCGCCGTATGTCGGCGCACCGTTGGATAATAGGCTAAAAAAGTTAGCCTTTGGATCGCGCTCTTCAATGAGTACAGAAATGCATAACAAAGGACTACTCACTGCAATTTATTGAAAATTGATACGTATTACTCGGTCCTTCCGCTATCTTGCATTTTTACGAGAATATGGTACTATTTAGTAATGAAAAACGCTCCAGAATCTCTAAATCTTACCTCCGTAAACGAACAATCATTTGATCACTCCGATCAGACGCGCGGTCAGGAAATGGCTCATGCAGAACTTAATAAGTTTGCTAGCAACGAGGGTTTGGACGACCTTGCCAATCTCTATAGCACAGAACTCCCTCAAGACACTCACGATAAACTTGCTACCTTGCAGGAATTAGGAGTGGCAAACTGGGACTTCCGCAAAGGCGCTGAGCGACAAGCAACCAACTGGGACAATGCCCAACTTGGCGAAGCAGGCTCACCTGTCTGGAATGCCGTATTTGCTGGTGCTAATAAGCTTGGTCTGGTAGAGTCAGGTGAATTGCAAAATAAGAATCCTAAATATCTCGCAATTCTCGGCGGTGCCAATAAAGCGCCTCTTGACCGCCTACGCTTCGGCTTGGAATCAGTAGATAACTTTGAACATGTTGTATATCTTGGCTCTTCACGCCCGGTTTCAGATGTCGAACGCGAAAAGGCCAAAGACTATGCGCCAAATGCCCAGACTGAATATGATCTTGGCTCAGGAGCCTTTGAAACAGTGCTTGGCGGCCGTTTAGTTGATGAATTCACGGAAGTTCGTGGCGACGATACTTGGGGTACGCGAGTCTACGAATTTGAGCACAACGGCCAGACCAAGACCGGCTTTGTGCTGAGCACTCCTACGACAATTGCAGGCCGAAGGGCCACTACCTACGATAACTATAAGTTTTTTGCTGACCGTGCTGAACTTGCTGACGATCCCGATGCGACAGTCGCAGCAATTACCACCGGCTTCTACAGTCAAGGCCAGCATTTTCCTGCAATTCAAGAATTAACGCTACCCCACGGCACACAGGTTGAAACCATCGGTCACAATGCGGAATATTCAGGCGTACAGCGTAAGCCGAGCCAATTACTCCAAGAAACGAAATCTGCCGTTGATGCCGCGGTGCGATTAGAACAAGCAATCGCAACGGCCGAAAACAGCGCGGCATAAAGCTATCAAGACTTTGGCTTTTATGAGTGCACAAGGAGCGGAATACTATCAGGCACGAGCCGAGCATTTGAACGTTGACGCCCTGCCAGGTATTTTAGATGGCATTCCTGTGCGTCTGCTTGATGACGGTGAGCAGCGCTTGTCTTTTCAAAAACCCGATGAAGGTCAGGCTGCAACCGTAACAGAACGCTATGGTACCATTGTTACCAGTCTAAACGGGTTTGTTTCGGCCGGACTTCGTAACCAGTTTGGGGATTTAACCAGAACGTACCCGCCACGTCGTGAACAAGCGAACGAACGCCACCTCGGCGGATTGGCAAAATTATTACGTCCGAACGAGGTGCAAGCGGGCCACATTTGCGATATTCAGACTGAAGCCATTGCCCGGTCGGAAATCAAATTGAGTCACATTAGAAGCGCTGCCAGGGGCAACAACAACTATGCGCCCGATGAACACACCGAATCCCAAGAAGTATATTTACGCACTTCGGCTGCATTGTACACCGGCAGAAAACCACTAGGATTTGTTGCGTGTTTGAGTGTAGTGGCGGCAAAGCCCTTCGAGGACCGTCGCGGGAATGCCACATATACGATTCATTATATGGGGGCGGCTTTTAAACAAAATGACCTTCTTGCAAAATCTGCAATCGCAGAATCACGCGCCATAGCAAACTACGTTGTCGCTTGGGGACTTCAAAACGAGATCGTAAATAATACTCATCGAGGTAAAGGGTCGAGTTAGGCTTCGCTAGGCCGGATATCATATTCGCATCTTCTTTGTCTACCAATCCGCTTGTGTTTCAGAGCCAATACATGCTAACCTGTGCCCGGTAAAGGAGCCTTGTTGTATGGAAATGTCGAAGCCTTTCTCTGAAATTATCTGGCCCGCCTTCGACCCCGACGAGTTAGGTAGCTCTCGTAGGTGCACACAAGGAGTTGCTTCAACCGTTGAGCACGCTTCACGACCTGTCGCTCAAGAGACTGAGATGACCACAGTTCTGCTTACAACTGAATCACCTCGATATGATTACCGGTTTTTCGGGTGAGTATCCCCTTGTTTCGGGCTGGAGTGAAAACGGAGCTAATAAACTGACATATCGACAGCGTGGATGGACGTGGTCCGAAGAAGCTAATACATACCTCCAGCTAGAAAAAGATAAAAACGGCAACTATACTAACCTAAACATGGTCGCCTACCTGCTTCGTTTCCGTGACGAAAGCGATCTTAACCTGACCCCAGGGAATTGACCGTGCAGTGGAAGCGACCACATATAAGAATCCTAAAACCTCGGTGGCTACGCTGCCTCCTAGTGCTAGTGATCTTACTCGGGTGTATTGCTATTGTGATACCTCGGCATAATGCCGAAAACACAGGAAGTAGGGTGCGTTTTCAAGAGTACACACCAAATTACTTGCCGGGCAAATTATCTGTTGGTAAAAAGGTAATCGAGGCTTGGCGCATACCTTCTGGCAGGCCTTCGCACATCATTGCGCTGCGCATGACACTTTCAAAAAGTTCCTTTATTTACGAGCAGAAGAGTGACGGCAATTTCACTTACAGCTGCGACAGCAAGATCATCAATACTTCCTGTTCGATAATGGTGAGCCAAAACGGCCTGCGATATGTACTGACAACTACCACCATTCCTCATCAGCCTCTTGAGCAGACAATAGAATGGCTGAAAGGTGATACGAGAATTCGAGTCGTCGTCAACGGTGAATTCGCGCAGCCTTACCCTACAAGTGCGATCGAAAGAATGATCGACTCTTTCAGTGCCACTACCTATCATGATCTTCCCGTGACATATATAGACAAGAGTCGGATATAGGACGTCGCCGCGCCTTATTCCTTATAAAAGGCCGATGTAGCTGGAGACGGCCCGCCCGGCTTGACGTTGCCAAGTGAATGGCCCGCCCGGCTTGTTCGGCCAACGAATGTAGTCGCGGTTGCCATGGCTTTCGACCTCTGCTTCGGTGCGTACGCATAGTTTTGAGGTTTTGCCGGGATCCAAAAAACAGCCCCAGGCAATGGCGTCTTCCTGGACAATATTCTGGACGACCTCATTTGGCGTAACACCTGGAAACTGCTCGCTACCTACGATGCCATCGTACAGGCGGATGTGCACAAGGCCTCGGGTTGTTTGGTATAGCGCCATGCGCGCCATCCTTCGCATAACAAAAGGGGGCTTGCTACCAAGGGAAGGGTCTTTGTTGACAGGGTGTTGCTCGATGTTATTATCGGCTAGTTGCGGGCCAACCGAAACGGCTCCGTCCAGCTTCCGAATGTTTAGTGAATCTACAGTGGCAATGCGCAAAAGCGGCGTCTCGTGTATCGCGCTAGTGGATGGGTGAATGTATCGTTCAGGACACCGAACGACCAAATCATGCGAAAAGATATCCAGGCCGCCCTTTTTGCTCCGCATCCCCTTAAACACATTGCTACCAATGGATGTGAAACCAACATCCACCAGTTCGCTGTCGGCATCAAGCGGTGGAGTAAGGGTGGATGTGTCTTCGAGTTCTCGAATGCTGCCACGGTCGTGGTCGGCACGGTGGCGGATAACGCTATTACCGTTACCGTAAATATAACAATTGGCTTCGCGCGTCGTCCGCGAGCCTGTCCAGCTCAGGTAAGCGCCATTTAATATAAGTCCGCCCATTGCACGGATGGTTCGTGCCTCTAGTTTGCCGCCCTGGCATAAAAGCACCTCGCCGTCCGCAACGGGCAAACTATAAATCCGGCCTTCGCTCATAGCTAGGTTCAAACTAATTTGGCGCGGCTGGCTTGAGTACTGGTCGGCCAAAAAGAAAAAGCCACAACTCGACATGGCAGTGTACGGCACCGCCGTGTGCTGCATGAGACGAAAAATGCTTTCCGGTTGGCTGAGGACACAAAGCTCCGTCTGCACGCAAAGCGGATCGTAGGATACATCGAAGATGTTGGTAAAAGTGCCGTCTGGCTGATGCTCTGGAAAGGCCCGAAAGGTCGCGCCATTCTTGAGCGTCTCATGCCTCGGCATGACAGGCTTCTCTACATCTGGTTTAACAAAACCGTGGGCTTCGGTAAAGGTTTGGAATTCCATTGGGATTAAGGGTTATTTGAGGCTAAGGATTGGATAGTACTTGATGCAGGGTTCAGGGTGTTTGTTTTTTGCCAAAAATGCCGGTGATCTTTTGCCAGATCCGTTGCATGGCTGACGGTGCGTCTAAGGTGCCGGGCGGCGCGGCTGACCTGTCCTCCCCTAGGCGGGTAGGCAATGGCAAGTGTCGCAGTTCGTCCGGGTGCACAGAATAGTCCGGCTTGAACGCCCACACCGAACTTTTGGAAAGCAACCGTGGGTGTGGGACTGGTTGGGGCGTTTTCGGGACAGTACGCGTGTGGTAGTCTACGTCGGCAAGGAGCCGGCGGGTCACAGCACTGCGTGCCGCTTGCAAATCGGCGGCGTCTTGGGCTTGCCGTGCAATAGTAGCGATATCTTTAATGCGGATATTTATGTAGGGGTTAAACGACTCGGCAAATATGGGCGTTTCCTGGCGGACGCGCGCATCGAAGTCTGCGTCTTCGTCTGTTTCGATGAGATTTTCGGCTGAGGTACGTGGACTCGGGATATCTACTGTCACATGCATGAGCTCCGCAAAAAGTGGAGTGTCGCCATATGGCGACGATGGGTCAGGGCTTTCTAAAATGGCCTGCATTTCAGGCTGTTTGTACGGTTCGGCAGTGTCCCTACTAGAGACCAACACTTCGGCGCTCATGAAATTCTCCTTTTCAGAAAATAAAAAACATTCCGCATCAGGAACGTTTCATCGTAAGCCACTATGCCAGGATAATGCAAACGTTGGTGCTGTTGGTACAGTCTAACACATATTATGTGTATATAAATAAAGACCTTCTGAAAAGTATTTTATAGGGGTTAAGCTGTGGAAAACGAGAATTGCTACATTAAATAGTGATTAAATGCTACTTCCCGAAGCGGCGAGCGAGACAACTGCCGCAACATAC
Organism: Saccharimonadales bacterium (SeqCode); assembly: GCA_035276765.1. Taxonomy (GTDB): domain Bacteria; phylum Patescibacteriota; class Saccharimonadia; order Saccharimonadales; family UBA4665; genus DATASD01. The sequence goes on along the minus strand of DATELH010000001.1, from coordinate 124,152 downwards.
GCACATACGACGAGAAGCGAGTCGAGTCCCATGCCCAGCACCACGCGTTTAGGGCGGATAATAAGCCCCATCAGATAAATCGCGGTCAAAAACACCCCGAGTGCGGCGAACCAAATGTCGCTGGCCGAAGCGTTGTGCAGTACGGCGTTGCCGCTAATAATGTCGCACACCACGAACAGCGCTGGCATAAAGGCATTGCCGCCAAAAATGTCGCTCATAGCAAGTTTGTAATCGCCAAGCCTTACCGACGCTATGCCGGTACTGATGTTTGGTAAGGCGCCGGCGAAAGCAATGAACGTGGCGGCGAACAATCCGCTATTGATGTGAAAGGCGTCGGCCAGCGAATTGCCGGTGGCCTGGATGCCTACCCCTGCCGCCAACGTGACAAGTACCGAGACGCTAAACACCAGCCACGTTTTTCCGATCGTGCTACCCTGGGCTAATTTTTGGCTTAATTTGTCGCGGCGTTCTTTGTGCGTACGGCCGGGGATGGCCGACAACGCTTCGGCTTTCCATGGCAGCCCTTCGCCGTTACGTGATTGGTGAACAAGCCACAATCCAAACGTCCATAGCGCCAAAATGAGCAACGACACGGCGCTGAGCCGGGTGTGTGGAATGACAAGCGGCGTATGGATGGCCATGAGGGCTGCAACCACCACAAGAATAACAATTGCCGCCTCCATCACCAGCGCTAACGATGCGGCCGAAAAGGTAAGTGGCTGCCGCCTGCTCTTCATGGCGACATCCAAAATACTGATGATGGCTGTTTGCATAGCGACGCCACCGATCAGCGTGCCAATAATCATGCCATAGTGGTGCTGGAGGGCGGCCGAAACAACGATGGCAATTTCGGGCAAGCTCGTGGTAATGCCCAAAATAAGCAAACCGCCAAAGGCGCTGCCCAAATTGTAGCGGGCGTCGATGGCATCGGTAGTGCGCGCCAGCCAGATGCCAGCAACCCACGTGAGTGCACAAAAACCTACAAAGGCGACGAGTAAACCTGCATGCCCCATGCCATTATTATAAACCCAAAAAGGCGGCACGCTCCTATTGTATTATCTGCCCGATATGTGGTAATCTTACGGTTCAAGAATCAAGACAAAAGGTACGACTTATGACAACAAAACAACCAGCCCACCCGACGCATTCAGCCCAGCACCACGCGTCGGGATTTAGCCATCGGCGGCGCACAATCGCTTTAATTGTGGTTGCACTGGCGTTTGTAATGGATTTGCTGGACTCGACGATTGTGAACATTGCAATCCCATCGATCCAAAGCAATCTCGGGGCCAGCTATGCGACTATCCAGTGGCTAGTGGCCGGCTACTCGCTGGCGTTTGCAACCTTACTGATTACCGGTGGCCGCATGGGTGACGTGTTTGGCTACAAAAAGCTGTTCATGGCTGGCGTCGGCGGATTTACGCTGGCTTCATTGCTGAGTGGTGCGGCCTGGAATCCTGAAGTTCTGATTGGCGCGCGTTTGCTGCAAGGCGCGATGGCCGCCCTGATGGTGCCGCAAGTTATGTCGTTGATGCAGGTGATGTACAAGCCGCATGAACGCAATTCGGTGAACGGACTGTTCGGTGCGCTCGGCGGATTGTCGGCGGCGCTCGGGCCGATCGTTGGTGGTCTTTTGATTAAGGCAAACCTGTTTGGGTTGGATTGGCGTCCTATTTTCCTCATCAATGTGCCGATTGGTATTTTTGGACTGCTCGCCGCCCTCAAATATTTGCCGAACGGCAAGTCGGCCCATCCACTCAAACTGGACTGGTGGGGTACGGTTATCGTAGTGGTGGCGCTGTTCTTGCTGGTATTCCCGCTGATCGAAGGCCGCGACCTGGGCTGGCCGCATTGGACATTTGCGATGATAGCTGGCGCAGTGCCAATCCTGTTGTTTTTCGCTTGGCAGCAGCGCCGCAAGATGGCGCGCGACGGCTCACCCCTCGTAGTGCCAGCGCTATTCCGCTTTAAATCGTTTAGCATCGGCTTGCTCACGAACGTTGTGTTCGAAGGCGCTATGCTCGGTTTCTTCCTCACCATTACGCTGGTAATGCAGATTGGTTTGGGTTTTAGCGTAATCCGTGCTGCACTTACCGGTATTCCAACGGCAGTCGGGATCGCGCTGAGCATCGGGTTGTTCGGGCAAAAATTAATTCCAAAGCTCGGGCGCTATGCCTCGACGCTTGGCGCCGTTATCATGATAGCCGGTCTTTCGTACGTTGCGTGGCTCATTCACCACTATGGTCTGGCCGTGCACCCTTGGCAATTTGCGCCCGGCTTCTTTGTGGTGGGCACCGGCATGGGCTTGGTTATGATGCCTATTTTCGCCGTAGTTTTGAACGATGTCGACCCGAGCCACGCCGGCTCAGCCTCGGGAATTCTGAACGCCGTGCAACAGGTGGGCGGTGCGGTGGGCATTGCGGTGATCGGCGTGATTTTCTTTGGTCAATTGTCACACCATGCGCCGCAAAGTTTCGATAGTGTAACGCCTCGTGTTCGTGCCGAACTCTCGGCGGCGCACGTGCCGGCGGACGCCCAAGACGAAATCCTCAAAAACGCCAAAGCATGCTACGTTGACCGTTCTAGCCAAAAAGATTCAGCTGCGCTGCCAGAAAGCTGTAAAAAACTTGAGGGTGCAAGCGAACCAGGCGCAAAGGCCGTCGGCCAAGTTGTGCAGAATGCAATCACGCAGGCTAACGCCGCCAATTTCGATCACGCTTTCCGCTGGGGTGTTACCTACGAGATTATCCTCTCAGGAATCGTCCTACTCATGAGCTTCTTGCTGCCCCGGCACATCCGGCCGCAACATTTTGAAGACGCCCTGTAGGCTTAGGCGTTTCGCGGGGCGCGGCGCCGTTTGCGTGGTTTGTTTTCGCTCGTTTGCTTAAATTTCGAGAGGGCCCACAGCACGCAAAGCGGTGCCAAAAAACTCCACAGCATTGCCAAAAACGATAGCGGCGAGTACACCACGGCCACAAGCACCAAAAAACTGAAAATACTAAACCACGTATAGCGCTTTTTGATTTGCGAGGCGCTTGCAGTGTAGTATTTGTCGGCGATGCGCCAGGCAATTAGCCCACCGCCAAAGTATCCGCCAGCAATGCTAAACGAAATCAGTAAATCCAAAAAAATATTGCCACCGTTCGGCCCATGAAACAAATTGCCGATACCTGAAACCAACCAAAACAATGTGGCGGCGATAATCCCGCTAATAAGCGACCACTGCCAACTCCTCCAAAAAATGTCTTTATTTGTCAGATGCATAAGCGAATTGTACCATGCTTTGCTATGATAAAAAGGTTAGGGGGATTCATGGAATACGACTTTTCAGGTTTACGCGCAATTATTTTTAACGGCACACTCAGCAAATCACCGGCTCCCAGCCACACCGACCTGCTGATTAAAATCAGTACGGACATCATGGAAAAACATGGCGTGAAAACAGAGGTCATTCGCACCATAGATCACGACATCGCCACGGGTATATATCCGGATATGCGCGAAAAAGGTTGGGAAACCGATGAATGGCCGGAGCTATACAAAAAAGTCCAGGCCGCCGACATTATTGTGCTTGCGGGGCCGATTTGGCTGGGCGACAACAGCTCTCAAACCAAGAAAATTATCGAACGGCTGTACGCCTGTTCGAGCGAGCTCAACGAACAGGGTCAATATGCATATTATGGCAAAGTGGGTGGATGCTTGATTACCGGTAACGAAGACGGTATTAAACACTGCGCCATGAATGTTTTGTACAGTTTGCAGCACCTCGGCTGCACTATCCCACCGCAAGCTGACGCTGGCTGGATTGGCGAAGCCGGCCCTGGCCCAAGCTACGGCGATGACGACGGCAAGGGCGGCAAAGTTGGGCTCGACAACGATTTCACCAACCGCAACGCCACGTTTATGACCTGGAACCTTATGCACCTGGCACGCATGCTTAAAGCGGCTGGCGGCATTCCAGCCTATGGCAACCAGCGGACGAAGTGGGATGCTGGAGCGCGGTTCGATTTTGAGAACCCCGAGTACCGCTAAGAACGCATCACAAAAATGACGCAAATTGCAACACTTTTGCAATAAGCACCGCCACGCGCTATGCTACAAGCAAACAAAGGATTTTTATGGTTCCTGTATTGCTTGCAATTAGTACGTTCGTCTCCACCATGCTCGGCGGTGTTACGGCTCTCAAAAACCGCGACCGGTTGCACCGTATTTTAGGCTACACCGCCGGCGTGCTGCTGGGCGTGGTAGCGTTCGACATTTTGCCAGAGATTTTTGAACTGGTGCACGAGCACAATTTCAGCGCGACCGTCCCTATGCTTGCTTTGGTGGGCGCCTTCCTGCTGTTTCATATTGCCGAAAAAAGCATCCTGATCCACCACGCGCACGATACCGAATATGGCGAGCACCACCACCCACAGATCGGCTTGCTGTCGGCATTGGCGCTGAGCGGCCACAGCTTTTTGGATGGCGTGGGCATTGGCCTAGGCTTCCAGGTAAATACGCAGGTGGGAGTTGCTGTGGCGATTGCCGTCATCGGGCATGATTTTGCCGACGGCCTGAACACGGTCAGCCTCATGCTGAGCAACAAAAACTCGCCGCGCAAAAGCCTCATGCTGTTGGCCGTCGATGCCTTGGCGCCGGTGTTTGGTGTGCTTTCAACGCTGCTGTTTCATTTGCCGCCGCTCGGGCTGGTGATCTACCTGGGGTTCTTTGCTGGTTTTTTGCTGTACATTGGCGCGAGCGACATCTTGCCCGAGGCGCACAGCAAACATCCCTCGCGCGTCACCATGGCACTTACGGTGTTGGGCGCCGCATTTATGTTTCTCGTAACCCGTTTTACCTAGTAGTGGATAACTACCGGTGTGCCAATCGGCGCCCACGTGTACACCCAAGCGGCGTCGCTCGGCGTGAGGCCGACGCAGCCGTGCGAACTGTTTACATTGCCAAAGTAGCTGGCCGGTCGCCAGTAGTTACCGTGAATGGCGTAATCTTGGTAAAAGTAGTTGATCCAGGGGACGTTGGGCTGGACGTAGTGGCTGCCGTCGGTGTTGGGGCCGGACATGGTTTGCTTGGCGTATTTTGAGTAGATGGCGTAGGTACCGGTGACGGTTGGCGTGGCGCTGGCGCCGGCTGAAACCAAAAAGGTGCGAGTGAGGCTCGCCTCTTGGTAGGCATACAGGCGCTTGTTGGTGAGGTCTACCTCGATCCACTTGTCGGCTGCTGTGGCGGAGATGGTTTTGAATGGCGTGTGTCTGGTGGCGAGCCCTAAATTTAACCCTTTGCCGTCGAGCAAGCTGCGCGCGATAGTGTCAACCACTTGGTCTTTGTTGGTGATCGAGACGCCCTCGCTGCCGGCAATTATTCCGTTACTCAGCGATATCTGCGCCCTTGGCGGGTGCGTGTATTGGTCGGCCAGGTCGTCGATATACGACTGCACTTCGTCGGTGTTGACGCTAATGCCAGCAGGCTGACCAGGGCTTTCGGGCGTGTAAGCGACCCACTTGGCAACGTCGTCTACGCTTGGCTTGGTGGTTTTGCCGTCCACGCTCAGCATCACCGGTTGTTTAACGATGGCATCGAGCCGGGCTTTCGTTTCGGATAGTTTTTGCGCCGTAACTGCTGGCTGCTGGTTGACAAGGTGCATGCGCAGAGGTTCGGTTTGTAGCGCACTGGCCGCCTCTAAGATGCTGTGCGTTGGGTTGGCGAAACCGTATTGTTTGCCGGCGCTGCCATCCGTGATTTGCGCCGTGCCGCCAATGAGCGCGAGCGATGCGTCGCGCGCTGGCTCCACAATAATAGTGGCATGGTCGCGCATGAATGTCCGGAGTGTGTTGTTGTCCACGCTGGTAGCTAACCGGATGGAAATGGGTCGCCACCATTGCAATCGGTTGCTAAACTTGTGCTGCTGGGCCCGCACCAGTGTTACGGTGCCATCCACATCAACCTGTAGTCCAATATCTTGTAATGAAAAACTTTGCCGCTTGTTATCCGGTTGAACAATGGTGAGCCGGTAGTTGCTGATTTTGGTTTGGATGGTGTGCGACAGGTTGGCGTTGGAAGTGTGCGCTGAAAGCACGGTGTTTTGCAGCTGATAACGAAAGCCGAACAAATTGCCACCGATCCACACAAAAATCACCGCAACCAAAACAACCAAGCCGTCTACCGCCACGTGCCGCAAAATATAGTGACGACCTTTGCGCACCTGTTCCTCAGACAAAAAGTGCGCAAACAAACCCAACGTCAACCGTTGCCGCGCTTCATCGTCTCCCACATTGTCGGTTTGCTTCATGTGCGCTCCAAAAGCCTTATGCTTAGCATACCATGAAGTGCCAGCGCGCCAAATGCTGGCTGATAACACCGGTACATGGTATAATAACCAAGCTCTCAAAGAGGCGCGCACCCGTAGCTCAGCGGATTAGAGTACTTGGCTTCGAACCAAGGGGTCGCAGGTTCGAATCCTGCCGGGTGTACCAGATAGAAAAGATGTAATTTGATCTACAAAATTCCGCGTTGACGGCAGTAATTGACGGCAACGCGAACTGCTTGTCGACCGCCAGAACAAACGCTCGACCTTTCCCAGCGCTTCCCGTCGGCCGGTTCGACAGGCGAACCGGCGTGAGCTTGAAGTGTGGCTCGTAACTCGTCTCGCCCGCGGATCGTGGTCGACTCGTCGGTATAGGCGAGCACCACACGCATGAGATGCTGTGCGAGGCGGAACTCTAATTAGCCTGTCGGTATTAGGGTGCTACTGCCGACTTAATCTTGGTAGAGCACAGTCTGATACTGGTGCAGTAAAGACGCGAAAGCTTGCAAATCTTCTGGAGAAGTCGCGTGAACAGCGTCAGGACGCTCTAAGGGGAGTTGCTGACTGACTAACCCGTCAGCTACGGCCGGTAACTCCTCAGCACGTATAGCTGTACCGTACTCATCCTTTATAAGGAAGGGTTTCCAGGCGCTCAGGTGGGCAGGAGGAGCGAATGTGAAGGATTTCATAGCAGTCCAGGTTTTCTGGTCTTCGACGATCCGAGTAAGGCCGCGTGTCAGATTTGAGGCAACGTCACTGCTCCTGCGAAATGATTGTCGCCGCGGCTCTGCTCCTTGAGGATTAGCTTTCCATGTTTCCATGGCTGCGTCGTAAGCATCCCTGTCGAGCTCTCCGGCAAAAACCTCAAGGTGTTCAAAGCTGACAGCCGCAACGCGATCATCCTCGCCGCGTTCGCGGTTCCATACATAGCTATACCGAACACGGCGCGGATCAAATTTCCGTGATTCTTGCGTGGTTTCCCCCACTACAAGCTTCCCGGCAGTTTGGGTAAGTTCACTGCCTACCTGGGGACGGGGTAAGGAAGATTCAGTGGTGCGTGGTGCTTGTTCGGTCATTCTTTACGAAACCTGTTTAATTATGTGTCTATAATACATTTAAATCACCTAAATGTCAATGCTTATGCACGTAAGCCGCATTACGTGTGCGTGTAGATGGTGGCATCTGCAACTGGGTACTCCGCGCCCCTAAAAAGCAAGAGCGTCTGTTAGTTCGAGAGGGAGGGGCTGAGAGGCGCCACCATCTCTTGGGGAAACGTCATATGTAGTTACGACAGGGGGCTCAGCGGTCATATCGAGCTCGACGCCGATGCCTGCCTCAACTACCATGCTCACCTTTGCAGCTTTGCTTTCTACGAGCCCTCGATCGAAGTAGCTACCGTCATCACGCGTGCTCTTTAGTATAGCTTGCTCTTCGGGAGGGAATATGAAACGGTGCGCTGCCTCTATGGTCTCATATGGTCCACCATCGCTTGCAATTACGCGATAACGCTCGGCCTCGGTGGAAACTTTGCCAAGGTTTGCCATTATCTCTTTGTAGCGCAGGCGCACCTCTTCTTGTGAGCCACTGTGGCGGTCTATCGCCGGAGCGGCTTCAGTAGAGGAAAATATTCGGTTCATTCTTCTCAGGCTCATTACCTGGTAAATGTATTACATTTACTTTAAATGTCAATGCCCTGTATTTTGTGGTGGCTATGTTTTATGTTTTCTTATGGACGATGCGTCTGTAGCAGTTCAAAAGAAATCTAGCAAGGGTGCCGGACACTTCCGAACAGTGGTAAGCGTCGGCCAGGTGACCAAGACTGCTCGGCAATGATGCGCTGTTAGTGCGCCGCAGCATTGCCACTTCCCGTTTCCATTTGGGCTTGAAGGTTGAGCATGACGAGTTCTGCCTGGTTGCTATTTGTGCTACTCAAGACAATCCCGACACCGCTACCAACAGCGATGTCACCAACATTGAATGCAACGTCAGCAGTATTACCTCCTTTGTTTTCTTTGGTGCTAGGGGTAATAGTGAAGGTTTCGTTGCTGCCTCCATTGGTTGGCTTGATGGTGATGCTTGTGCTACTGATGGCCACGACTTTTCCAGGAATAAGGGTCTGTCCGTTCGAGCTTTGCGTGCATGGTCCGCTGCTTGCACAGCCTGCCGCACTGTTGTTTGAGTTGGTGCATGGTCCGCCAGTGGAGCAATCGGATGAACCGGAGCCAACGTTGTTGCCCATTTGGCCTGGGCCCGTCTTTTGGCCATCGCTACCGCTGTGGTGATTCGTAAACGTTAGGATGCTAATGAACGCGACGAGCATGACCACAGCGGTAGCGATGGCCAAAACGAATGGCTTTGTAGTGCTTTTTGGATGCGGTTGCTTGTTCTGCATGGGTAAACTCCTATCTTTCTTCTTGTAGTTGGCCGTCTTGTAGCCGGAACATGCGGTCGGTCTGCATGGCGAGCGAATTGTCGTGAGTCACGACGATGATGGTGGTGTGCTCTGATCGCGACAGGTCGCGTAGCAAGGTAATGATCATCGTGCTTGTCGCAGAGTCGAGATTGCCGGTGGGCTCGTCGGCCAAAATGACGGCTGGCTTGTTGGCGAGCGATCGGGCAATGGCAACGCGTTGTTGCTCGCCACCGGATAGCCGACCTGGCCTGCGCCGCTGTTTGTTCCCCGTGAGCCCGACTTGGTTAAGGAGGGACTGGGCGCGGTTTTTGCGTTCGGCGCGGGGTATGTGGGTCGGTTCCATGGGTAACATGACGTTCTCAAGCGCGGTCAAGTTAGGTACAAGATTGTAGCTTTGGAACACAAAGCCAATTTTTTGACCGCGATATCTGTTGAGGGCGTGGTCGCTCAATGTGGTGAGGCTTTGTCCGTCAACTTCTATCGTTCCGCTGGTAGGTTTTTCGAGCGAGCCGAGGAGGCTCATAAGCGTCGTCTTGCCACTGCCACTTCGGCCGACGATCGAGACAAACTCACCTTGTCCGACATGCATCGAGACGTTATCAACGGCTATCACTTCCGCGTCGCCTGCATTAAATACTTTGCGTAAATTTGTTACCTGCAACATGTTATTCGCTCCTCAAAACTTCGGCCGGCCGGATCTTACTGATGAAATACGAGGCAAGAGCGCTACCGACCAAGGCAATCAACACTGCCGCCCCAAACCCATAGACGATGATGGTCCAATCGATAGCGGCCTGGACATCTTTGACGTGCGCAAGGTTAGGGTTAAGGAAGGGCTGGGGCCCGCCGCCCGCTGCGCCCGAATGCCCACTATTGCTGACCAGCGTGGCGGTAATCGGTCCAGCGCCCACGACTCCTATGCCGAGACCGACGATGGTAGCGAGCGAGGTAAAAGTCATGGCCTCACTGATGAACTGGCCCATGATGCGCACATTTGACAGTCCGACCGCTTTGAGCACGCCGATTTCGCGCCGCCGCTCGCGGACAATCATAATCATGGTTAGCAGGATAATAGCTGCCCCGGCTGCCACCGCTCCCACCAGACCGTATAGTGAAATGCTTTTAACGGCACTCAATGGTTCGAGGGCTTTGTTGGCTTCGTCGATGTTGCTAGTAATATCGGCGGCCGAGCCGAGTGCTTGTTTAATTGCAGTGGTGACCGAACTTAGATTGGTCAGCGAATCTGCGGTGGCTACCGCGTTGGTTATAACGCCTTTTTGGTTAGTGAGGCGCTGTAAGGTGGGGAGCGATACCACGATGTAGCTGTTGCCGCTCTCCGTATTGCTTTCAAAAACTGCTGCGACTTTGAGCGGTTTGCCGTAGGCCGTAAATGTCGAACCTAGCTTGAGGTTGTTTTTGTCGGCCATGCTTTTGCTCACCATAGCGGTATCTTCGTCTTTGTCGCCGTCTAACGCCGTGCCTTCTAAAATTTTCAGCGAGGTCGCGCCGACACTTTGTGCTTTAGAAGGGTTGCTGGAGCCAACGATCGCAACCGGCAAGCTGAAGTTGTCAGGCAGTTTGGGCAGCTTGCCAGAACCCGAGATCACAAAGCCACCGGTCTGTGTTGTGCCGTTCGCACTGTTGATTTTGATAGGCGATTTGAGGTTGGTCGCGGCGCTGCCGGATTGTCCTTCGGTGTGGACTGACCCGTCGCCGTCGGCTTGCGGTTGTGAAGTCGTGCCTTCTGTTTGGAGGTGGTCGCTCAGCGTTGCGGTGACATCCGTGACATGCTGGAGGCGCCTGACTTTCTTGAGCTGGTCGTTGCTTAGCGCGTTGTTGGCCGAGCTGCCAGTCACGAAGCCGATCGGAGCGATGGTTACGGTGTTGCCGATGGCCTTGAGCGTAGTTTGGATTTTGTTTTCTACTGCTTGGTTGGCGACCAACATAATGAGGCTCAAACCAATGCTGAGGCTCAAGATGAAGACGATTGATATGGTGCGGGTCGCATTGCGGAAAGCGTTGCGGATACCTCTGCTGATTACTGCCACATGGACTCCTTTCTTGAAGTTGGCTTGACACGACAATAACAGGCCAACTTCAAAAGAAGTTCAAAGGATCAAGCGAGGGGCAGTTTTATGGTGAAAGTCGAGCCTTTGCCAAGCTCGCTCTGCACAGCGATTGTCCCTCGATTTTGTGCAATGAGTTGGCTCGCGATGGCAAGCCCCAGGCCATAGCTGTGGTCGTCGTGCCGGCGGGATCGGTCGGCCTGGTAAAAGCGCTCGAAAATATGCGGCAAGTCGGCGGGGCCGATGCCGGCGCCGTTGTCTTGCACGGTGAGCGCCGCTGTTGCCCCCGTCTTTTTAGCGTGAATACAAACGCTGTTTCCGGCGGAGCTGTGTTTGATCGCGTTATCCAGCAGAATACACACGACTTGCGCCAAGCTGTCGGCTTCGCCCACTGCATAAAGGGATGGCGGGACATCATGCTTTATATTGACATGTTTGACGTGGGCTTTATGCTGCAATTGTTCGATCGCTTTGCTTACGACCTCTTGTAATGCAATGGGCCCTAACGTCAGCGGCTGTCCGTCGCTCCTGCTGAGCTTTAGCAATCCGTCGGCCAGCCGCTCAAGTCGTATGGCTTGGGTGACACCGTTTTTGATAGCCGCCTTGGCCTGTGTCAGATTGAGGAATGGATCGCGCAGAGCAACTTCACCGCGTGTGCGCAGTGCAGCAAGCGGTGTCCGTAGTTCATGCGAGGCGTCCGATGAAAAGCGAGCTTGTGCGGCCATGGCCTGCTCAATGGGGCGGAGCGTGCGACGTGCCAGATAGTAGCTAAGCGCGCCTCCAAAAACAAGCGCACCGACGTTTAACGCTATCAACCGCCGTGCCAAATTTTGCCGTACTGCACCCAGGCGTTTGGCGAGCTCATCGTCTACATTCGTTGGGGCGCCCGGTATACTCTGGCCATTTGCCATGTCGAGCTTGCCCACTCGTGGGCCGGTTGCTTCATTATTCGCGGTATGCTGGACGTTCAGCTGCAAACTGCCCGACGACGTGGAGAAGAAAATGAGACTAAACCCAATACAGAGTGTCATGATGATGCCAAGGTAAGTGAGCGCCAAGCGGATAGTTGATCGGCGGCCGCGTAACGTCATGGCTTGTTGCTCAGTTTGTAGCCTATTCCGCGAAGCGTATGTATCAGTTTTGGTCCGGCGAACGGCTTGTCTATCTTTGCTCGCAAAAAAGCGATGAAGGTCTCAACCGTATGCGGCAAGATATCGGCGTCGAAATCCCACACATGCGTCACGATGGTGTCTTTGCTGAGCACTCTTCCTTGGTTGCGTAGCAAGTACTCTAGGACGGCAAACTCCTTGGGTGAAAGACGCAGGGCAGTGCCTGCTCGTCGTACTTCGTGTGTGATCGTGTTCAGTGACAGGTCGGCAATCTGCAGCGTCTCGCCCTTGGTTTCGGCCGGACGCCGCAACAGTGCGTTGATCCGCGCCAACAACTCCTCGAAGGAAAACGGTTTGACCATGTAGTCGTCGACACCTTTGTTAAGCCCCTGAATTTTGTCTGCCGTCTGGTCACGCGCGGAAAGCATCAGAATCCGAGCATGCTGTGCTTGCTGTCGTAGCCGACTCGCTACCTCAAGTCCATCCAGGCCGGGTAGCATACCGTCCAGAATAATCAGATCGTAGTCTTCGTTTGCGGCCGCCGCAAGGCCCTCATCACCCTCGCAGGCAACGTCAACGGCGAACGATTCTTGCCGCAGCCCATCCTTCAGCGCTTGGGCAATTGCCGGGTCGTCTTCGATTATAAGCACGCGCATAACCCCATTATAAGTGATTGCCTTAAAATAGGCTCAAAAAGACGTAGGGGATAAAAATTACTAAGACTTTTCGGTATCCGTTGTACTTGTAGCTGCTCGCTAACACTTACTCGAAGCGCCGCGCCTGAGCTCATTATGCAGTAGGTTGTAATCTTCTGGTCGAGGCGCATGCAACGCCAAGCCGCCAATCTGCTCGGCGAACGTCTGAGACTTTTCCTTATACTCTTTGTAGGACTCGATCATGTCCTCGATCGTTTCTATGTCCCGCGGTGGTCTGAACTCAAGACGACGACGAGGAGCTTCGACACTTTCGTTTATTGGATCAAATCTGATATGATATTGATCCCGTTCTCGCATGCCTTCAATGCTGGTTGACAAAACGAGATCGATGTTGCGGCGTCTGCCCAGTAGGCCGCCTAAAACCCGAAGATTTACGTCCGTAAAGGTGACCTCCGTGTTGGGCTGTTCAGCCTCCCAAGAGACCTCTTGAACCTCTATTTTAGTGAAAAATCTACCTACTTTCGCTGTAACGGGTGCGCAATCTCGTATTTGATCGCAATACCGATTGATATCACCCCAGTATGCAGAGCTTAAATTTGGTGTAGGAATTTCGACCATATAATGGGTAAATTAATCCTGATAGACCACAGTCTGATACTGATTCAACAAAGACACGGTAGCTTGCAACATTTCCGGTGGAGTCGGATTCCTTGAGTCGAGAGGCTTTAAAAGGAGCTCCTGGTTGGCGAGTCCCTCCGCTACGGCCGCCAACTCCTCAGCACGTATAGAGGCAGCACCGTAGTACGCAGGACCTACAAGGAAGGGTTCCCAGGGGTGCAGGTAGGCAGGAGGTGTAAATGCGGTAGACTTCGTATCGCTCAATTTGTTCTGCGTCTCTACGATCTCGTTAAGGCGATGCGTCAAATAATCCGCAACGCTGCTATTCGCGCGGAACGACTGCCACCGGCGAGGCTCTGCTCCTTGAGGATTAGCCCTCCACGTTTCCATGGCTGCATCGTAAGCCCCCCAGTCGAGTTCCTCGGCAAAAACCTCCAGGTTTTCAGGAGTGATAACTGCAATGCGGTCATCTTCGTTCCCCTCACGGTTCCAAGTAATAACTGCGATGCGGTCGTGTTCTCCTCCCTCACGGCGGTTCCGTACATAGCTATACCGAACACGGCGCGGATCAAATTTCCGTGATTCTTGCGTGGCTTCCCTCACCAAGAACTTCCCGGCAGTTTGTGTAAGTTCACTGCCTCGGAGATGGGATAGGGATGATTCAGCGATATGTCGCCTCTGTTCGCTCATTGCATTCGAAACCTGTTCAATTATGTGCCTATGATACATTAAGTTGGCTAAATTTCAATGCTGCTACGAGCTTAAGCTGCATTACATGTGCGTGTAGACGGTGACACCTGCAACTGTTCAAAGGAATCAAACGGGCGCTGGCAACAAACCTGCCCAGGGAAAAGTTGCCTACCCCCTCGCCCCAAACACCCACACCTTCCCGCCAGGCGCCTCCGCAACATGCAACCCTTGCCCCCACTCCTCGGCAATGCCCACCAAGTCAACGGTGACATACCGCCGCAAGTCCTCCCCAATGCCCGCCTGGTCGAGCGCCCGCTCCAGCCGTTCGTAGCTGTCGGTCTCCCGGAGGAAATCGTCTACGTAGTCCTCCAGCGAGTCGTACTCGCCCAGGGGAAATCGTCGATCTCGTCTTGGTCGTCCGGCTGCTCGACGGCACCGGCCACCGCCGAGGCAACTTGGCCGAGCGTGGTTACACCTGCCGCGGTGATCCGGTCTACCAGCGCGGCACGGGCAGCGTCCTCGTCGTCCGCGGACTGTCCGGCGGATAGCGCTGCATCCGGCTGACGACGGCCCGTGCTCGCTGCCCATTCGCCGCAGTGCCCCACGCCTCTATGACTTTCTCTTGCGGCTTCTGGGTGTGCATGGTACGCAAGCGATAGCCCTGGCCAGCAATATTCGGCCGGAACCGTCGTCCGAGCAGTGCCAGGCACATTTGCGGCGACAAGTGTGCTTCCACCTGCTTCAAGGGGCGGCTACCGTCCAGGACTTCGACCAGGCCGGACAGGACATGGGCAGCAAAGAGCCGTTCTGCGCGGGTGACCGGTTCGAGGTCTGGCGTGATGGGTGGCGGCGACTCGATGGGTTCGAGAGTCGGTACGCTTGGCTGCTCAGGTATGGCCAGGTGTTCAAGGGAGAGCGCGGTGCGACCGACGAGTTGCGCAAATACGTTGAGAGGTTCAGGGGGTGCGTAAACCTCCTGTAGCGTTACAAATCTTTCCATACATAGGTTCTCCTATGGCTTAGCGATATTGAAGTTCTTGGCGAATGGCGAGACTTTCCTCGACCGTCAACACGTAGGCCGGCAGTTCGGCTATGCCTTCCTGGTGAGCGCGGTACAACCGGTGCGTGCCGTCGATGAGAAGCGGGCAATCTTGGCCGCTCTCCTGATCGCGCAGCACAGCAACCATGACGGGCTCAGCGAGGTCGGTCGTCATGGCGTAGCGACGGTCGAAGCTTGGCCCAGGGCCGATGAGCGACGCTGTGTTCGGGTTGTCGAGTTCGTCCAGGCCGTAGGCGCGTGCCCATGGTTCGACCGGCAGGGTATGGGTCGAGCGTGGCCGTTCTGCGATGACGGCCTGCGCCTGATCGACATCGAATGACCACGGGCCGAACAGAAAAAGTTGACGCGTCTGGCGCTCGGCTCGGGCTTGGGTTTGCTCGCGGTTTCCTCCTCGAAACTTTTCTCGTTCCATATACTCTTGTCCTCCATATGCAGTTGTGCTTATATACGTTAGTCAAGACTCCGTGTGAGGCGGAGTTTTGGGAGGCGTCGCAGACGGTGAGCACGCTTACCGTCTGCGGGCACCACAAAGCAGGCCGCTATTTCGATGGTGGCTCGTCGATTTTGACGGCAACGAGGCCGAACAACCACGCTTTTCGGCACGTATCTACGTGACGATTTACAGCGGTGACACGAGCATGAACACCCTCACGTATTGAACTTCGAACCAAGGGGTCGCAGGTTCGAATCCTGCCGGGTGTACCAGATAGAAACGAGTGATTTAAGTCTTGATTCTTAATAAATAGTTACACAGGGTTTCATGTTTCAAGGGGCGAATGACGGCGCGCTTGACGCCCCTGGTTCTTTACCGTATAACACTGTCATGACATACACAGAGCAGACGGCTCACTCTCATGTAACATCCCCTATGTACGAGGAATTTTCGCAGCTCCTTCTTGCGGAAGATTTGCCGCTTGAGGTGCTGCAAGCTAACCTGGAATATGCCCAGTACCAAGGCGGGCCATTCACACAGGCCAAGCAAGACTTGCATCGGGCCTGGGCGGAGTTGGAGTTGGGCTTATCGCACGATATCCCGCTTAGGCAGGCAGAAGACCACCTCGACGACGCCGATAGTTATGCCGAACGGGTTTTGCACAATTCCGCGAGCGGGTTTGGCCATTTTTGCGAGGCGGCGCGCCTGCGGCTTTTCTTGCCAAGGTTTGACGCGCGCCGCCATGGCGAAGCCTCGATTGCCGACGAGAAGCGCGAAATTATGGGAGGGCTGGCGGACTTGCTGGACGAAACAGAGGAAGCGCCACAACATAGCGGCGGACACGAAGACTATTTCGAGGGTTCCGATCACGACCCTTGTTTTAAAGACGAATCCGACAAGCAGGGCGTTCGCACGAAGCTCGCAACAGAACTGCTTCTGGAGCATGCTGGGCTTGAAATATATCCGAGTTCACCCCGCGAAAGGAGGGGACTCGACACATACCGCGAAGTGCACGACGGCTATACTATCGAAAGCGACGGCGCAAAAATCGCTTACAAAGTAAAGTTTGGCCGGGAAAAAACACGGCGGCATACCGAGGTCGATGTGTTTTTTGCGTACGGAGCACTCGTGAGGCATGCGGCCTACGAAACAGGAGTTGTACCTGACTGTCAGCCAATTGAGGGCTCAAGGCTGCATGCACTTGCCGACGAAGCCACGACGGCACTCGTGCAAACGACGCGCGGCAAGGTCACAACACCGATAGGCGGTCGCTTGGTGCGGCATATGGCTGGAGAGGTTGCTTACCAATTCGACGAAGTTCGTCGCACTATTTAGGCGGGCGTTTTATTTAAGTTTCTTGAGGTGTCGCAAACCAAGAAGCACGAGCACAAACATTACGCCGGCAGCTATGAGCGATGCCACCGAGGCATACAGGGCGATCATACCGAACGTCCAGTAGGCGTAACCGTCGCCAAGCAACAAGCCGCGCAGCGTTTCACCCTGAAAAAGCGTTGCTTTTTGTTGCTGGAGCTTGGCATTTGTAGGGTCTTTCATGGCTTGGGTGCTCACTTCGGCGTAGGTGAGGCCGCCGGCGACTTTTTCAAGGTGTTTGCCGATAAAATCGTTGGCGTAAGCCTTGGCCTTTGGTCCGTTATCAACCAGTTGGCCGGCATATTTTTGGAGCGTGGGGAATTCGCTAGGGTCAAGAGCGGCACTGCCTTTAGGCGGAAAGTAGATTTTCTGCGCCGAGAGCTCGCTTCGGACTTCTGAAGTCGCAAAGTGAAATCCATACCAACTCAGCCCGCTCACACCAAGCAAAATCACGGTCGCCATAACGCCCAGCAAAATAAATACTTTATCGATTGCTTTTCGTTCTGCGCTTGCCATGGGAGATCCTTTTGTTACATCACTACCCGTATTGTACATATTGCGATGGCAAAACGCTATCGCTTACTGCGGCTTGGAAACGTACGGGTTATCTTTGATGTAAAACCGCCATGGCTTGTCTTTTTCTTGTGTGATGCCGATGCGCGTAGACTGCACAATCTGGTTGGACTTGAGTGCTTTCCCAGGTATCAGCACCAGCGGTTTTTTATGCAGGTCGTGGCCGTTCAAGCTTTTGTCGATGGCGAGCGCCTGGCAAAGTTTTGCCGGCCCGTTAGCGGTCTGCAAACCACGCCGCCCACCACGTCGCTTGGCCATATACGCTTCGCCTTCAAGCGGTTCGATGGCACGGATCAAAATTGCCGCGCCATATTCGGTGGGGCCCACCACGACATTGCAGCAATAATGCATGCCATATGTAAAGTACACATACAAGTGGCCGGGCGGGCCAAACATGACGTTGGTGCGCGGCGTGCGCCCTTTGTAACTGTGGCTGGCGGCATCGGCTTGGTCGTAAGCTTCAACTTCGACAATCCGGCCGCGCAGCGTATGGCCATTAAAGGTGCGCTCGATCGTGCAACCGAGGAGCCGCGGTGCGGCGTCAGCCACCAGGCCTTCCAAAAACGCGAGCGGCTCTACTTTTTGTGCCACTTGCCGTCTTCACTCTTTTTGTACGATTTTTTGACTGCCGCCCAGGCAACGCGATGGGCAGTTTCTTCGCGGCCGCTGTCGCCACGTCGTTCTTTGGGGTCTTTATATTGGTCCCAGGCGTTATTAAAGGCGTCTTTGTAAATGTCTTGGGCATGCGCCGGCAAGGCACTTTTAACGCTATCAGGTAGTTCACTTGTTTGCTTATATGGCATACTTGTCCCTCCTATTACTACCTTATTATAACGTTTTACTCCAATCGGGCAGCCTGAGCCTCCCGTTTTTAATAATTAATACGCTTTATGTAAAACGGAGTTTGGCAAGGAGACTACCGGTGTTATGATACGACGTATGAAGATTGCGAGTTTTGTCGAGGCTACAGAAATTTTGAATAGCTTTATCCCGCGTCCGCTCAATGTGCGGACGGTGTATAGTTTGGATACCATCCGGGCGCTCACCAAATTCTTGGGCAATCCGCAAGATGCTGTGCGTGTGGTGCACATTGCTGGCACCTCTGGCAAGACATCCACGGCGTATTACACGGCGGCGTTGTTGCAGGCGGCTGGCAAGAAGGTCGGGCTCACCATATCGCCGCACATCACCGAAATAAATGAGCGCGTGCAGCTCAACTTGGTTCCGATGGCCGAGGCCGCATTTTGCGCCGAGCTCGGCTTGTTTATGGACGAAGTCGCCAAAAGCGGGCTCAAACCCACCTACTTTGAACTGATGATGGCTTTTGCATACTGGGAATTTGCGCGTCAGCAGGTTGATTACGCAGTAGTGGAAGTGGGCTTGGGCGGGCTGCTCGACGGTTCGAACATTGTGTCGCGCGCCGACAAAGTGTGCGTGATTACCGATATCGGCTTCGACCATATGCACGTGCTTGGCTCGACCATCGCCGAAATTACCGCGCAAAAGGCCGGGATTATCCACACCGGCAACGACGTATTTATGCATAACCAAGCGTCCGAAGTCATGACCGTGGTCGCGGCAAAATGCAGTGAAGTGCGAGCGCAATTGCACGTGGTAGATGTGGACGATGAGACGCGCGTTGCGGCGTTGCCGCTCTATCAGCAGCGTAATATGGCGCTAGCCGCGGCGACCGTGCAGTTTGCGCTGAGCCGCGAAAGCCGGCAATTAACAGATGATATTATGCGACAGGCGGCGCACGTGCATATCCCGGCGCGCATGGAAACGTTCACGGTGGGCAACAAAACAGTAGTGCTCGATGGAGCCCACAACCCGCAAAAGTTGCAGGCCATGGCCGATAGCTTGCGCGAAAAATTCCCCGGCCAAACGGTAGCGGCATTGGTCGGGTTTACGCAAAGCAAAGAGGTAAGCTTGCGCGAAAACCTCGCAATCGTGCGCGGCGTGGCCGATCGCATACTCGTTACCTCATTCGGAGCCACGCAGGAACACGGCCAGCCATCAATCAACCCCAATGACGTTGCGCAGGCCGCCCAAGAGGCCGGAGTTCAAAATGTCGTCACCGAGCTTGATTACAGGCAAGCGGTCCAGGCGTTGCTTCGAGCACCAGAGCCGGTTTTACTGGTGACCGGTTCGCTATACCTCATCTCGTATATTCACCCACTTATATTGGCGGCTACTAGCGGCGCATAAGGCTACGAACCTAACTGCTTGAGGTAATCGTCGTAGGTAAGACTGGGGTTGGGCTCGTTCGGGAAGCTTGCCGCGCGATAATCGTAGGTGATGGTGGAGGTAACACCGTCGTTCGTCATGTCGATGCGCATTACTTGGTACGTGTCTTTTTGGATGTATACTTTGAGGCTGACGTGCGTGCCGTACAATTTAGCGGCGGCGTTACTATCTGACGAAGGGATGCCAAACGCTTGCCCAACCTTCTCAAAATACTCCCCTAGTTTTGCGGTGTTAACCGTAACAGTGCAGATAAGGACTTGCCGGCCAGCGAGTGTGCTGGTTTGCGTGTGTTTGCTGTCGAGCTGGTAAAGTTTGCGTGCCTGACCGGCGATGCTGCCGCGCTCTTTGCCTGTAAAATTACCAAATACCCATGGGCTGAGCAGTGCATAACGTGGATCGCTAGCCGTGAGTAACGGGTTTAAAGTAAGGCCGTTTGGCAGTTGGCCACCGTCGCGCACCTGGATCCATTGGTCCAGCAAGGCAGGCGGTGTGTTGGCGCTACCCGGACCGTTCGCATACGAAAGGTAGGTGTTTTGCAGGTTGCCGTAGCCTTTGACGTATACATTCACGCCCAGGCTGGCGGTAGTCAGGGTGCTCACCCGGGGTTTCTTAATATCGTTTACGTCAAACTGTGAGGTCAACGTACTCGTGCTACTCGTAAAATTTTGCTTAACTTGTTTAGTATGCAGACTGACACCCACGGCTTGGTTGAAAATGGTGGCCGGATTGTTGCGGTACATGCGCAGCCCAAACCAAGCGCCCGCACCCACTATCGCCACAAAAACCACGAACAGCAACAAGAACACCCACCGTTTACGCGGCTTGATATACTTTTGAGCAAGGTCCGGCTGTTCGGTGAATGCCGGGCTTTGATTGTAATTTTGGTATGGTGGTGCGGGCGGCTGCGACAGCCCCACGGGCGGCGTGTTGAGGTAGGGCGGTTGCGCAGGTTGCCGGTTGTCATCGGGCATCATAGTTGCTTTTTAAACAAGGTCATTATATAACGGTACGGTTGAAAAGGAAAGGAGTGTTGCACCTCTGACCCCTGGCGTAACGCCACCTGAACAAAATGCATAAAATGTTTATGCATAAACGCAAGTTCATACTACACTAATTAAGATATATGAATGATGATCTCCGCTCGCCAAAACGAGTTAATAGTATTGACGGCTTCGTCGTCCGTCCCAAGACTTCCCGGTACGATACCTATCGGCCGCTGCACGAGGTGCAATCGCCCAAATATGTTGACCCCAACCGCTTGCGCCACAACCACGCTGCCGACCATCCGGAGTCAATGGCGGCAAACGGCGCTTCATCTGTGACCCCGAGCGCTGCGGTACGCACAGACTCGCCGGTGGCGGCGCATCCTTTGCAAAGTGCCATTGAAAACTCCAAACCACTTGCCGACCGTTACCGGAAACGCAAACGCCTGGCGCAAACAGCTACGGATGCTACCGAACCACTGCCGAAATCCAAAAAGAAAAAGCGTTCGCTGAAGCACTGGCTTACCACCTGGAACCGGCGAAAGGTTATCAAGGTAGCGCTGCTAACGATTTTGTTTGCTATTTTGGTGGCCGGTGGCTGGCTGGGCTGGAAACTTTATCGCAATGCAGCCAAAATCACGCACAATAATAATCCGCTTAACTTGTTAAGTGCCTTTAAGCCGGTGCCGCTCAAAAACCAAAATGGCCAGGTGAATATTTTGCTGGCCGGTAACTCCGCCGATGATCCTGGCCACGACGGGGCTGATCTCACCGACTCCATCATGGTTATGACCATCAATACCAAAACCAAGCAGGCCTCGATGCTGAGTGTCCCGCGCGACTTGTGGGTGACGGTGCCGGGCATGGGCCACCAAAAAATTAACGCCGCCAACACGGTAAAAAGCTTCAGTGCCTCGGGCTATCCTAATGGCGGCATGGGCGCGCTCGAACAAATTATTACCGAAAACATGGGCATAACCATCGACTATTATGCACTCATTAACTACACGGCTTTTCGTGATGCGGTGAACGCAGTCGGTGGTATCACCGTGAACATCCAAAGCCCCGACCCGCGTGGCTTGTATGATCCGAACATTAGTAAGGCCGACAAAGGCCCGCTGAAATTGCCAAACGGTTCGGTGACGCTGGACGGCCAGACGGCACTGAACTTGGCCCGAGCTCGCGGCGACTCGTACTACTCCTACGGTTTTCCGCAAAGCGATTTTGACCGCACCCAGCACCAACGCCAAATGCTCCTCGCCATCAAAGACAAAGCCACGAGTGCCAACGTGCTCGCCAACCCCTTAAAAGTTGGCAAGCTGGCTGATGCGTTGGGCAATAACGTTAAAACAGATATGAAGATCGATGAAATCGAGACGTTTTACAGCTATGCCAAAGACATCAACGACAACAACATTGCTTCGTACAACCTGAACGACCTTACCAAGGGCACGACCATGCTCAAGAACTACACTGCGCCAAATGGGCAATCGGCCTTGATTCCGGCGGCCGGCCTCGACGACTTTAGCCAGATTAAGCTCGCGATCAACAAGCTGTTTTCGAGTGACCCGCTCGTAAAAGAAGGTGCACAGGTGGTTGTCTTAAATGGCGGCGATGTTGATGGGCTGGCCAGTAAAGAGGCGAAAGTGCTCACTCAGAAAAATATAGCCGTTGCGGCAGTGGCCGCCGCGCCCAAGTCGTACGCGACTACCGAAATAATTGACAATTCAAAGGGTGCCATGCCGAACACCAAGCAAGCCTTGCAGAAGTTGTTTGGGAATAATGTCGTTACCAGCGATCCCTCGATCAAGGGTTACACTGCCGATTTCATTATCGTTCTTGGTCAAAACCAACAAGCGCCAGCATCTTCGAGTAGTTCAAGCTCGGGCCAGTAATTAAGTAGTGCGAAGCACTTTAAAACCCGCCGAACAGCGGGCTTTAAAGGTGTTTTGGAAAATTACTTTCGGCCGCCGTACACATTAGAGCCATAGCCTAATGAGGCATTATTCCGCGCATCGCCTTTGCCAAATACAAAGCGCAAAATGCTCGAAAGGCCAAAGATGGATGCCAAACCAAAACCGAGTGTCCCGATAAATTCTTTGCGGGTCATCTCTTTTTGCATGATATTTTCGAGTTGTCGCATGTTTTTTGTTTACCTGCTTAAGCAATAGCCTTACTGCTTGCATTGTAAATGCTTATGCTAAATGCTGTCAAGCCATTCAGATGTTTTTAACTGCCGGGCATGCGGAAATCGCTGACAAACCGGGGTGCCCGAGCACGATCTGCTTGGACTGAGCGCCGGACTACTTGAGCGGTGTATTGGCTGCGGGATGGCCGCACAAGAGCCGTCGGTATTGGGGCGGCTACAAGGCGCACGGGCTTTGCAAGGGGTTGCGCTTGGGCGGCGCGCTTGGTGCGTTCGGCCCGGGCTTCCACGTCTTTTTCGAGCATGGCCTGGATTTTGGGCGAGCGTTTTGCTTCGCGGTTCATGTACCAAATAATAGCGATGCCCACCTGGTACATCAAAATAATCGGTCCAGCCAAAAACAAAAGCGCGAACACATTGGGCGTTGGGTTCATAAGCGCCGAAATAATCGTGGCGGCCACAATAACGTGCCGCTCATAGTGGAATAGCTGTTGTGGCTTGAGCGGTTTAATGCGGTTGATGAAGATAAGCAGCAAAGGCACCTGAAACAACAACGCCGAGCCCACCATATAAACCATGACGAACGACATGTACGACTGGATGGTGACGAGTGGCTGAATCTGTTTGGTTACGAACTGGTGCAACAAAAAGTGAAGCGCCGCGGGTAGTCCCCAAAAGTAGCCATACAAAATACCGACAATTGCCAAAATGCCCGAAACAAAACTTCCCCAGCCAATAAAATGTACTGAGGTTTTTGTAACGAGTGGTTCTATGTAACGCAAAATCTGGTAAATTATCACCGGAATACTACAGATTATGCCTACGTACAAACATACGCGGAATAGAAAATCGATCCCGCCACCAGGGGATGTGTAAATAAACTGCTGCCCACGCGCTGGCTTCAGCAAAATATCGACGATGTAATGTTCAATGCTGTAGGCGGCCGCACCAAAAACACCTACAGAAATAGCTACATAAGTGAGCCGCTTGCGAAGCTCATACACATGTTCGATAAAAGGAAGCTGACGGTCGACGGGCTGCTTATGAAGCTGATGACTGCTTCGCTTTGTCTTGTGTTTTCTCACTCTTGTCATGATCGTCACTCATACTTTTACGTAATTCACGCATTGACGAACCAAGGCTGCGAGAGAGTTCTGGCAATTTTTTGCCCCCAAAAAGCAACAGAATGATCAATAAAATAATGATGAGTTCCGGTGTGCTGAAGTCTAAAATTGCAAATGAAGTTGGCATAACCATACCTTTCCCCTCGTATGATGCTTAACAATTGTATGATATCATAAGCATGATTGTTTAGGAAACCAAATATGAGATACTACACAAATTTCGCATCTGCATACGGTTCCGGCGTCTACGGCGCTTGTGCATATAACGACGCTACCACTTGTACGACAAGCGGTGGCACGAGCGCTGGCACGGGCTCAAACCCGGCAAGTGGCGGCTTGGTAAATACTGGTTTTGTCTTGCTGGTGATCGCAACCGTCGCCTGCTTGCTCATTTTTGCCGGCTTTATTGTCCGGTTCTGGCGCCGGCCTCGCCACATGGCTGCCGAACCGGTCCATACCGAAGACGATAACCACACGCCTGACAAGCCGCAAGATTAATACCCCATCAAAATACTGTGGTTGAGCGCGGTATTTGCAAGGTACAGCAACCCGAGACTCGCCATAAGTATGGCGAGCAGTATCCAAAATTTAGTCTTTTCCCTCACGTGTTTGTCTCCAATTTTGCCACGATGACTAAGCGGTCTTTTGGCAGCCACAGCGGTGTGCAAGTGTAAAGCGTGAGCCGCGCATCGGCACTCGACGATTCCACACCCATGCTGTTCGATGTAACTTCGTTGATGTTCGTAACAGTATAGGTGTATTTTTTGCCTTGCCAGAACACGCCCACCTGGTCGCCAAGCCGGATTTTGTCGAGGTTATAAAACGTGCCGCGCGGGTTGGTATAGGTGTAGCGATGCCCGACGATAACGGTGTTGCTCCCTTTGTCGGGCGTGCTGGTATAGGGCAGTCGCCACGGCCCGTTTTTGAGGGCGCGCATGTCTTTGCCTTCAAAAATTTGGTCATCTAGGTGCATGCTTGGCACAACCAAACGGTTTTCCTGCGGAATGTCGTTGCCGGTGCGCAGCGTTTTGGTAAGGGTTCGGGTGGAGGTTTTGCTGTGCGTGCGATCTTGCCACCAGTACACGAACTTGGGGTAGAACGGTGCGGCCAGTAAGTAACTGTTAATCACGATGATCGCGACCAGCAGGCAAGTATTAACGCGCTTAAGGTTCATGCATCTATGATAGCAAGGAAGCACGCCTTCGGCACGCTGTTGCGGAAAGTCGTAATCAGCCATACAAAAGAAGCCCGGTTCGAGGGCTTCTTTTGTACTGCATACGCTGTACGCGTTTTGCGCTACCAGTTAAGTGTTACGTCACTAGCTTTTACATAGCCAATGCGGTGGTTCAGGGAAATCTGGTAGTATTTTTGGTTGCCGCGTACGACCATGTGATCGTCAGGCAGACTGTAGTTTATGGTTGCGTCGTAGAAGTAGTCGGTCGGTAGGTTCTCACCGGTGGTGGTGTACGATTGCCCGGCGGGAAGGGTGTACAACGCATCGAAGTTTTGCACGGGAATAGTGGTTGGGTAGGCACTTGCTTCGGGATAGGCAACACCGTACACGGCTACCGAGTTCATGCCAGGTTTAGGTGTGATGGTGGCGCTCCAACTGCGGTGTGCAGTTTGGTTTTGGCCTTGCGGGTTGTAGAACCAGCCCTGTTTGCCACCGAACCAAATGGCGGTCCAGTCGCCCTGCACATCTGCGACCACATATTTGAAGCCGCTCGGCGCTTTGTCGCCCCAATCATTGTCACGCGTTGTGCCCGCAGGATTGCTGCCGTTGGTGTAGGTGTCGCTAATAAGCGGCGCACTGGCGTTGGGTTGCGTGCGCAAATAGACAAAGCTGGCGCCTTGCGCGGGCAGGTTGGTGCAGGTACCGGTTTGGCAGTCGGTAACTGGCGGTTGGTTGGTGGCGAAGGTGGGCGCGATGGTTACGGTGTCGCCCTTTTTGAGCTGTCGATTCCAAAAGTTAGCATCTTGTGCGGCAGAAGTATCGCCGCGCACCAGACTCATGAAGTAATCCCAATCCCAGTACGGGCCCGGGTCCCAGTGCTGGCCGGCGAGCCGACTGCTTGAGGTGGTCATGACGTTGTCGTGGCCCAAAATGTGTTGCCGGTCGAGCGGGATATGGTATTTGGCGGCAAGATAGCGAACGAGCTCGGCGTTTGTTTTGTACATGGCCGGCGTGTACCAGTTGGCGCCTTGCGCGGCAACACCTTCGTTTTCGATGTTAATGCCATGCATATTGCCGTACCAATCGCCAATACCCCACGAAACGCCGGAGTTCGGGACCATTTGCGTCACGGCGCCGTCGCTAGAGCGCACGACATAGTTGGCGCTGACATACGAAGTCGGGTCTTGAAAATGCGAGATAGCGCTGTCGTACGAGCCCTCGGTATCGTGAATATAAATGTATTTGATCTGCATGTCGGTCGGACGGTGTGCGGGGTCGTAATTGCCGTAGTCAGCCGGGTCGGCGGAGTTTTGGGCGTAGGCGGCTGGCACAAAGCGGCAGTTCAGCGTGGAAGGACACTCCGGATTTTGGCCGGGTAGTGTTTGTGTTTGCATGCGGCTAGTGTCGCTATGCAAGTTCAATGCCGACATGGTTTGTTTGTTCGGCTGTATATTTGGCGTGGTTGGCACGTTCATGGCCTGGCCGTCCATGGTCTTGAGGCTAGCGCCCTTTTGGATGGTTGCAAAAACGTCGTCGGCGAAAGTGCTTGCTACCGTCGCGTCACCCGAGCCGCTAAATTGGGCGACGGCACCATACCAATCACCTGGGCTGGTGGGCAAGTGGCCACCGTTGAGCTGCTTGGCGCTTTGCGCCAAGACGGCCGCCGCACCGCGAACGTTTTGTAAATCGTTGGTCTTGAGGTTGTCGGCCGGCACGTGCAAGAGCGAAGCGGCTTGGTCCAGTGTGTAATTGCCGGTTTGTTTGGCTTGCACCGAAGCCGGAA
This sequence comes from Saccharimonadales bacterium (SeqCode), assembly GCA_035276765.1. Classification (GTDB taxonomy): domain Bacteria; phylum Patescibacteriota; class Saccharimonadia; order Saccharimonadales; family UBA4665; genus DATASD01. Next base: position 97,402 of record DATELH010000001.1, on the reverse strand, counting down.
TCGGACTGCCATCGCGCCCGCTCACTGTATTTGGCACTTTTGTTCGCAGGTTCATGAGCCCAAAGCCGCCATCCACGCTCGAGTCTTCTGGCGCTTGCCACCGTGACTCATTGTACGAAAGCGCAACGAGCACTTGCGCCGGCACACCAAATTCCTGCGCTGCCGTATTAAATAATTGCATTCTCGTATTTTGTCCGGCAGTTGCCGCAAACACCGCGCTTCCGCTATAGCCGAGCACTAAAACGGCCACCGAAAAGGCGGCTCCTGTGATTGCAAATGTTCTGCCGAGCTGGTCACGTATCTGTCTCAATCGTTTCATATTCCCCCTACCATTACTTTAGTTTGCATGCCTGCATATTACAGACGTTTTTAATTACATCGCCAAAAAATAAAGATGACCATTAAATATTTAACAGACAACTCCGGCACTATATCCATACTTGACGACTTTGCAGATGAGCGTATGTAAAAATTAAAGAAAACTGAAGCGCCGTTGCATAAAAAACGTCGAGTATCTATGCTGTGTTTTGTAAGCATTTGCAAAACATTGAGGTGGACAATGTTCGACATAAAAAAGGTTAGAAACAACGTAGTGAACCGCATGCGGCGGCATCCAAAACCGCATACTACACAACAGAAACAAACGTTTCTTGCCCGATCCAAAGGGTGGGTGCGCCGGTGGCGATGGTATTTGCTGGCGGGGCTCGTTGTGCTTTTGGGTGTGTGGTGGATGGGCGTGGCCGACGCTGCGGCGCCGGGCGACCTCGGTTATCCTATCAAGCGTGCCTATGAGCGGATAATCACCTTTTTCACCTATGGCAACCATGCGACTACCGATGTGCAGGCGAACTACGCTGCCGAACGTGTCAACGAAGCACTCCGGCTGGCCGACCGCATGAGCGCGCAACCCGAAAAGCAGCAAGCGGCGACCACCCAAACAATGCAGCGCTTGCTTGAGGACTACTTGAAAAGTTACGGCACGGGCACAACAGGAGTTTCGCAGGATATTAACCGCGATGCGAAGTTCGACAACCAAGACTTAAACAATGACTTGCAGCGCGACGTCCGCATCTATATTGCACTGATGCAGCTTCGTTTGGAGGCGCCGCCCGCCGCGCAGGCGACCGTATTGCAATCTTTGAGTTTGCTGCAAACCAATATCGCCACCATCCAGGACGCCCTGCACACGGCACCGGTAACGCCTGGCGATAGCGAGGAGCTGAGCCGGCTTGTGAGCCAAGGTTTTCTAACCCGTACCGAACTAACGCAGCTGCTGGCTGGCGCAACTTCTAATAGGCAGTTTTTGGATAGTTTGCGAAACCTCATCCGCGCCGGTCAGTTGCCGAGCAGTATTACTTATGCCATTAATTACGATTTGGTCAAGCAGCGCGCCCCGCAGCAAGTGGCAAGGTTCGAGGCAAGCGTGGCTTTTGACGAAATGAACAAGGTAGCTGTTTTTGCTGAAACGGTCGCGCCGACGCCAGATCAGAAGCAAGCTATCCAATCATATTTGGCGAACTACAAAGTTGGCGATGTGCTTCCGCGGGAACCGGCTACCCGGGCGTTTGTTATGCCGCTCGTTTATGGGTTGAATCTCACGCCCGACCTGGCGAATACGCTTAACAATGTCGATGCTGGCAAGTTGAGCCCGGTCCGCAAAGCTTTGTACGATACGTGGAAACCGCTCGCTACCACTGCTGCCACGAAAGACCCGAAGCAACTTTACGGACAGGCGTTGCAATTGGCCGGTGCCGCTGCCACCCGAAGCGTTACGCTTATGGAACAGGTGCAGCTTGAGGTGCTTAACGCTGTGCGTGCCAATATCGCCTATCTTGCGCTGCCACCGGGCTGGACGGCGACACAGGTAGCTGCCGTGCAAGATGACTTCGCGCAGCAAATTAAGGACCTCAAGGCAGTCAAGGTTGTCGAGGCCAAGGCGCAGACGGCCATGCAAACAGTGGCGGACATTACCATACCGCTAGTTGCGCCGGTGAGCGAACCGAAGGTGGAGGTTGTTCGCCAGACTGTCGAGACTTCGATCGTGCAAGTTCAGCAGCAGCTTATTGCGGCGGCGAGTACCGCCACCGACCCGGCAGCGGTCGTACCCGACATCGACGCCAAAGTTACTGCTGTGCAAAAACAGTTTGATGCGCAAGTTACTGCACTCGGGAAAACGAGCGGCATAACAGCAAGCGAAATTGCAGCTCTCCGGCAAGATTTACAAGAGGCACTCTCGAACGCCAAAGAGGCTCGGAGCAAATTACAAGAATACGTGACGGCCAATGCCGACGCGCAGACCGCCTTTAGCCAAGCTGTTGCCACCGTGCAAACCGAACAAACCAAGACGGCTACGACGCTGCAAGAGCGCATCGCCCGGCTGGATGCTGGCACACAGGCAAGCCTCGCTACATCACTAGATGCCATTCGCGCCACCATTGCCGAAAACGTCGGCAATCTGGGCGAGCAGCTTAGCAGCGTTCGTACGGCGAGCGCAGGCACCGAAGCCAGCTTCCAGCAAAGTTTTGTAACCTATAGCAACCAGATTGCACTCCTCGAAAGCAAACTCAACTTGTCCGATACCGCACGCGCGGCGCTCAAACAGGAAACCGACCAAGCCGTAAGCCAGCTCAAAACCGAGCAGAGCGCACTCATAACTGACTTGCAAAAGCGGATCGACAGCGACAGTAGTCTGCATGCCCAGGCCAACGACGCCACCAAGAAGACGATAAGCGACATTAAGTCCGACCAAGCCGCGTTGCTCAGCTCCTTGCAAGACCAAGCCGATAGCAAACAGGTGCTCAAAGACCAGCTTGAAGCTTCTATTGCGGCGCTACGGACGGTGCAAGTGGCTACCGACGGAAAGGTCGATGCGCTGGCCGGTAGTGCTGGCACGCTCGCCCAACAATTGGCAAGCATCCAGGCAGATTTGAATGGCGCAGTCCAAACAATCAAGACGAATGCTACCGACACCGCCGCAGCGCGCGGCCAGTTGCAAACGGCAATCAACAACCTGACAGCAGCCCAGGCCGTCACCGGGCGCGAGGTCAGCAGCGGGCTCGAAGATATGGCAACGCAACTACGGCAAGTGGTGAGCCAGGTCACGGCAACTCAAACACAGACGACGCTCGACCTGACTGGCCTGACCGGTACGGTAGACGGCGTAAAGGCTTCGGTGTCAAGCATTCAGGCGACCCAAGCTAGTTTGCATTTGCAGCTCGAAGCCCAAGCGCAGGCAAACCTGGAGTTGCGTCAGCAACTTGGAGCGTCTGTGGGCCAGTTGCAGCAGGCGCAAACGGCAACCCAGGCTCAAGTAGATGGGCTCAAGACAGATCTTGGCACGCTTAAATCGAGCGTGACGGCCATTGCCAGCGTCCAGGCGGGCGCCACGACAAGCATCAACCAATTACTCGACGAAGCAGTCAATTGGCGTGCCTTGCCCGGGACGCTGGCCTTTAGCCAGACGCAGTTCCAGCAATATGAGCAGCAGTTGAGCACCGAGTTTGCCGCCAAAGCCGCCGCCCTCCAGCAACAATTTGAAGATTACAAGCGGCAGCTCGACACTACCATCAGCCAATTGCGCACCGATACAAGCGCGCAGCTCAAGCAGCTGAAAGACGAACAAGCAGCGCTCAAAGCGCAGTTGCAGCAAGCGCAGCAGCAACTCCAGCAACTACAGGGCGTCACCACTGGCGCTGGAACGAGCACCGGGGCGAGCACTGGCACCTCAACTCCGTCAATCCCATCTTTATAATGAGCACAAGGAGGCAACTATGAAATTTCATATCGTCCGTAAAGCCGCATATTTTTTGCTCGTCATTGGCGGGCTGAACTTAGGGATTATCGGATTTTTTGACTACGACGTGATCGGCAAAGTTTTTAGCGTCGAAGTGGCGCGGATTATTGACGGCGCCATCGGGCTTGCCGCCCTTTACGGATGCTACGAACTCCGAAACCTTACTAAAAGCGGCAAATGATCGGAGAACTCGGTAGGTACCACTTCTGCCGAATGAACGAATAGATCCGGTGTCGCAAAGACGTAATCGAGTCGCCAGCGCAATGCGTTTTCATGAAACCCATTGTAGCTGAAGGGTTTGGTGGTCCAAGTGTTCTCGGCGGCTGCCGGCCCAGCATTTTGTAAGTGTTTTTCGATGCTGTGTATTGTATAAGATTTGGGCGAAGCGTTTAGGTCGCTCGTAAAAATATACCTGGCTTTGTGTCTGGCAATTTCCGTTACGAGCCGGTCGGTTTCTGCTTCTTTTGCTGGCGTGGATTGAAATTTGTGCGTGTAAGAGGAGTGGGTGGTGCCAACAGTGACCGCCCTCCCTTCCATGTCGAGTGTTGCTTCGACGTATGCCCGATACTCGTCGCTATAGCCGCCACCGATTTGTGGCTCGTTAATCCAGCTCCAGCGTTCATGTTGGATTGGAAATCTGCTAAAAATCCCATTAGCAAAAACGACTTTTTCACCGTCGGAAGACTCGATGGGAATTTCTTTGAAACAACAATAATAGCCGAGCTGTTCGGCTATGTACTGTGGCGTGTTAATACGATCGTTGATGATGAGTTCTTGCAAACAGGCGATATCAGGGGATTGTTCGCGCAGTAGACGGACGATATTATCGGGGTCTTCTTTAAACCAAACATTCCACTGCAGAACGGAAAACTCGAGCGAAGCGGTTTTGCTCATGATTGTGGGTCGAGTGGGTGTGGTTGGTCGCCGGATTTTTCTTCGGTGGCATCGGCGTCGGTGGCGCCAACCTTGCCTTCGTCGTAGGTTTCGTGCGCGTCGTTGTCGTAGTCAAATTCAGGATGGTCGGGTGGCAGTTGCGGTCCTACAGGACTATCGGGTGCAGCTGTGGCTGGCGGTTCGTTATCATTTTCGAGCCTTTCTTCGTCGCGGGTTGGACTAAAGATGTCGTCTTTTGGCTCGAGTGCGTCGTCGGGCGTGGGATGCTCGCTTGTATTGTCGTTTGCGGGGTCATTTTGGCGCAGTTGGTCGTCGTCCATATCGGAGTTCCTTGCTTATGTTTGTATCGTACACTAAAGTGCCGCACACAAACAGTAAAAAATACCACAGCGCTTATTTATTGTTGGATGAAACGCGATTTTTTGCGGTATGGGAAAATAAATGTGGCTAAATAATTGCCTGCAAAAGCACCGATGCTGGCAAACGCTATGGCCCCTATAATATCGATAAGGTGATGCACACCGGCCGCAACCCGCGCTAAGCCCACGGCCAAAGCGACCGCAAACAGCACTGTGCCCATTTTGCGGCTATACCAAAACACCAAAACAGCGATGAACGAAGTAAACAAGGTGTGGTCCGAAGGAAAGCCGTTGTCGTTGCCGTGTGCAAAGTACGGCGTAAAATGCCCGACCACAAACGGCCGCGGATTATGGAACAGCATACTGCCAAGCTTGGCCAGTGCGAGGGCAATGATCGCACCAATCACCGCGGCGGCAACAAACCGTTTCTTGTAAAAATTGTCGAGCCGAAACCAAGCGGCGATGGCCAGCAGCACCGACAACACAATAAAATATTTGGCGACAAAAATAACAATTGCGTGCATATGCTCTTTATCTTATGCCCATAGGCCACCTGTTACAATAGGGAAATGAAGAACATCAGCCGCCGACACTCTGCAGTTTTGATTGCTACCATTCTGGGAAGCTCTATTGTTATTCTGGATGGCTCGGTCGTGAACTTAGCGCTACCAAAAATTGGCGCCAACCTGCACGCTGGCTTCTCGGCGCTGCAGTGGATTTCGGACGGCTATATGTTGTCGCTGTCGTCGCTGATTTTGTTGGGTGGTTCCTTGGGTGATATTTTGGGGCGCAAAAAGGTGTACTTAGCCGGTCTAGCCGGGTTTGGCCTGTGTTCGCTGCTGTGTGTGCTCGCTCCGACGACTGCGGCGTTGGTGGTTGCGCGTGTACTGCAGGGCATCGCGGGCGCGCTGTTGGTGCCCGGTGCGCTTTCAATCATCAACACTAATTTTCCGCGTGAAGCTCGGGGCGGAGCGGTTGGACAATGGACGGCTTGGAGCAGCATGGCGGTGATTATTTCGCCGTTACTAGGTGGGCTTATTTTGGATGTGGCTAGTTGGCGTTGGATTTTCTTGATCAATATCCCGTTGGTAATCGTCTGTTTTGCCCTGGCGAAGCCGGCGATCCGCGAAAGTTACGACGACCGAAAAAGGCGAATTGACAGTACGGGTGCCGGCTTGGCGGCGCTGGCGCTGGCCGGTCTCACCTATGGTTTGATTCAGGGGCCGGTAGAGCATTGGTCGCCCGCGTCGGTTGTGGCTGTGGTGGTTGGCGCGGCGCTGAGCGTAGCTTTTGTGTGGTTCGAATCGCGCACCAAGGACCCGATGGTTAAGCTATCCCTGTTCGAATCGCGCAACTTCAGCGGCTCAAACGTTATGACCTTTGCCATGTATGGCGCGCTGAGTGGTTTTTTCTTTGCGCTCGTCATTTACTTGCAGACGCGGATGGGCTATTCCAGCATCAAAGCTGGTTTGAGCACGTTGCCGGTGAGCCTGTTGATGTTCTTTTTCGCTGGTCGTGCCGGTAAACTGAGCGCCAAACATGGCGCCCGCCCCTTTATGACAGTTGGGCCGCTGGTGTGCGCCGCCGGCATGGGAGTGCTGTTTTTCTTGCAGCCGGGTGATAGCTACGCGTTTCGGCTTTTGCCAGGAATCGCGCTGTTTGGCATTGGACTCGCGACTACCGTGGCGCCGCTTACTACCACTGTTATGGCGTCGGTCGATGAGCGGCAGTCCGGCATTGCCTCTGGTATCAATAACGCGGTGTCGCGCGCTGCTGGTTTGGTGGTGATCGCGGTGCTGGGGCTGCTGGGCACGGGCCATGTTTATCGGTTTGCAGTGGGTTTGTGCGTGGCGCTTGCGGCCTTTGCTGGCGTTGTGTCGTTTTTGACAATCCAGACAACTGCCGCTAAGGTGTCGCCCGAAGCCACGCCCCCGGAAATTTAACGTGCTGGCACTGGTGCAGTGAGTTCCACTGGTTTCGCCTGTACGTCCAGTATCGTTAGATATTCCGCAAGCAGTTTGGTTGGCAGGCCGATCACGGCATCGTAATCGCCTTCAATGTGGTCGACCAGCACATGCGCGCCGCTCTGAATGCCGTAGCTGCCGGCTTTGTCGAGAGGGTCACCGGTGTCGACATAATAATCAATAGCGTTCGCATCGGCCGGCTTGAAAAAGACTTTGGTTGAGACCGCGCCCACGAGCTCCACGCCTTGGTTTTTGCAGACCACGGCAACAGAGGTAGTGACGACGTTCATACGGCCGCTGAGCATGTGCAATGTTGCGCGGGCTTCTTCGGCGTCCACCGGTTTTTCGAGCTGTTTGCCACCAAGCGAAACAATGGTGTCCGAGCCGACCACAATGGCGTCGGGATATTGTTCGGCCACGGCCAGCGCTTTGCCCAGACCCAGTTCTTTGGCAACATCTTCGGGGGTGCGGCTATCGTCGAGCTGTTCGTCAAAGCGGCTCGGCACAACATCGAATGGGACGTCCATGGCGGTGAGCAACTCCTTGCGGCGCGGTGATTGGCTGGCCAGAATAATGCGTTTCATGAAACCTTCTTTCGTAATGCGACGGTGTTAATGTCGGCGCTTGGCGCTGTGGTGATAACGCCCGTCCCGATAAAAGCCAGTACAACGCCAGTGCTCACGACCAACCACAAACCGTGCCGGGGCCGGTCGCCCAGCAGCAAAATACCGGTGAGAATCGGCGCCAGCGTTTCAAACGAAATCATGGCGGCATTTACCACGCTGGCCCGTTGCCGTTGCAGGGCGATGGTAAACAACAAAATGCCGACCAGCCCATAGCCCAATAGTGCCCAAAACAAGGGGTCTAAAACGACACGCCAATAGGGATGCGAAAACACTAACATACGCCCGACCACGGCCGTGCCGCCGAACGCAACACCGCTCAAGGCCGCGATGGCAACCGTGGCGAATTGCTTTTGCAGCTTAACAAATGGGGCGGCGAGCAGGGCGAGGGCGATTGGTGCCAACATGATGCACCACCGAGCAACAGGGTGGACGGTCGCCGCTTTTTCAGGCGCGGCAGTAAGAGCAAGCAAAGCCAAACCGCCAAAAATAAAAACGAGCGCCACGCGTACGCGCCCGCCAAGCCGGTGGCGCAACACAAACCGGTCGACGAGCGCCGTCACCACGACGCTAAAGGCGATGATGGGCTGTACCACAAACAACGGCAGGGTTTGCACGGCCACCAGTGTTAGAATCCAGGCCAGGCCGTCGAGAGCCAGACCGATTAGGTACGGCCAGTCGCGTAAAAACTGCACCAAAAAATCTACGCGAACCGACGTAGCTCGTGCCTTTTTGTCGGCGCTGATTTTTTCGAGAATGGCAGCGACGCCATTACAAACCGCGCAACCCAAAGCCACCAAAAGTGCGAGCCAGAAAACCATACGCTTACTATATCAAATATGGCAGAAGGACGGACACACCAAGAAGCGGGCAGCAGCGCTAGTAGTTTTGCTCGGTGTAATTGGGGAAGAAATCCTGCTTGAGCTGCGACTCGGGCAAACCGGCGGCTTTCAGTTGGTCGCCCAAAGCTTCGACCATCGGCTCCGGCCCCGAAACATACACCAGCGACTGGTTAAGGCCGGGCTTAATACTGGCTAATTTTTCGGCAGTTAGCGGCTCGCCCGCCACATATGTAACAGTGAATTCGGGATGTTCGCTGTGCCAATGGTCAAATTCATCTTTGAACGGGATGGTGTCCTCGCTGCGAGCGCCGTAAATGAGCGACACATTAATGGGCTGACCGTCGTGTACACGCTGTTTGATGATGCTGTAAAACGGCGTGATGCCGATGCCGCCCGCCACAAATATAAGTGGCAGCTGGCTGTCTTGCCACACAAAATCGCCATCCGGCTTTTCGAGAAGTTGCAGGTCCTCGCCGCCAATGGGGATGTTGCTGAGCGCTTGCTTAAACGTGCTATCAGTGACGCGCGTAGTGATTTGCACAATGCCCTGGTACGGTGCGGCGGACACCGTGAACCAGCGTTTGGTGCCCTCTTTGTCGGGGTTGTTGTGCGGCAGTTCCACACGGATGAACTGGCCGGGCGTCCAGGTAAACGGCTCGCTCATGGCAAATCGAAACGCCCATACATTATCAACTAAATGTTCTTTTTCGACTAGTTTGAGTGGCATATTGGTACTCCTTTATGTCTATCATAACAAGCAAAAGCTTAGCTGGCGAGGTGGCGCGGTTGGTAGGCGCCTGGAAGTGCGGGATCGCGTAGCCGGAATTCCATGAACGCAGTCGTGAGAAAGGCTTGGTCGTCTTCGGGGACGAGCTCGCCAGTGGTCATTTCGTGGGCAGTGGCGATACCGGTCGCGACAACATCGGCCAGTTTGAACGCTTCGAGCGGTTCGTCTGGCGTTGGTTCGTCATTGTCATATAGCCGGTAAAGTGCGCCAATAACATCGACTTCGGTGATGCCATCCTCGTCATGGACTAACGGAAATGGCAGCTCCCTTTGTGCGAGGCGCAAACGGTGGGCGAGAAAGTCCACATGGGCACGGGCATTGGTGCGGGGCTGTTCGACTGTGGCCCAGGCAGCTTCCATAACAGTTATAGTTTGCATAACAATGGTATATCATGACATTTTAACTTTTACAAGCCAATCGTTCAGCGGCACGCTCCGTTCAAGGATAGATATACGCCGAGAATTTGCCCAGCGGACTGTACGAGTATCGGAAATGGCCATTCCAGTCGTAGTTCATTTCGCTTACGAGTACGTAGCCGGCAGGTACCGCCCTGCCGGCGTACACTTGGCCAGGCAGTGCTTGCACGATGGCGACGTGGCCATAAGCGCCGGCGATTTCAACGGCAATTGCACCCACGGCTGGCGCCGCGTGGGTGGGATAGTTCGAGGTAGCAGCCCAGCGTTTGGCGTTGCCCGTGACGTGAAAGGAGGCGTGGCCTTCGACGGCCGTAAAATACCAGTACGCGTAGGAGGTACATTCGCGGTTAATGTGGTCGCCAGTATAGGAAACGGTCTGTACTGAGTCCATTGGCGCATTGCACCAGCCCATGGGGTAGCCGCCGTTGCCAGCGCCGTTGTCGCAGGCGCCACCGTTCCCTATGGCTGTAGTCGGGAGCACGTCTAAGGTTCCACTCTGGATGAGGGCCGCCTGCTGGGCACGCATTTGGGTAATAACAGGCACGGGCGTATGGTCGTGTGGTTGAATAACCGACGCCAAACTTTTATGTGTCAACCCCGAGAAAAATCCAAAGACATGCCCAATACCATGTCCGGCGAGCACAAACGGATAGGCGGTTATCCAGCCCACAAAACCCAAAACCTTGCCAGTCGCATGAAGTGTAAAGATTGCAGCCATGCCTATGCCGTGCCCGGTATATTTTGCAGCGTTGCCAGCGCCACGCTCAACACTTATAAGCCCCGTTGACGCGGCAACCGTTCCGCGAAGTATCGCCACTTCTACCGTATTTGCAGCCCGTCCGACGGCATCCGGTATTTGGCTCAAGCTGTCCGCTACCGCATTAGAGTCGTCGTATGGCATCGGCGATGTTTGGCTCGTGTAAGGGCTTTGGATGCGCGCCGTAATGCTCGCCCGATGTGCTTGCATGGTTTGAGCCAGCAAAGAAAGCAGCCAAAAGTCGAGAGCAACAACAAAGCAAACGATAACGAACCGCCGCTTTTGCTTTAGTATGTCCATGAGCCCGAATAGAGAATCTATCACAGCGCCACCTATCAAAAGTACTACTATACCTTAACTTTGCACAAAATGCATGCTTAAGCAATAACAATAGTCACGCTACAACGTTTGAAGGTTAGTGTCGTCCCCAGTGCGCCTCAAGTGTTTGGAGCGTAAGACGGTCGGCAAGGCTGTGTTGGTAGTAAGTTTTGAGTTGACGAGGCAAGTCGCGGGTGTACGACATGGAATGCAGCCACGTTTGGGCGGCTATGGCTCGCGCCACCTGCTGCTTGTCGGTAGTTATCTCGCCAAAATCGAGCAAAACGATAGTGTTATCGCGGGCAACGCCGTTATTGATAGTGCAGTTAAAGACGCGCTCAGAAATGCCATAGTTCCAGTGGAGCAAGACGAGCTCTATAAACCGATCAACGAGCTTTTTGCCGTCTTGCAGAGAACTGTGCGCCAAGGCTTCGCCCAAAAGCGGGACCTTGTCTTGTGTGTAGACGCCGTTGCCCTCAAAAACCGGATTCCCAAAAGAAGGGCGAAGGGCGGGATAGCGGCCAAGAAGGGTTTGTACGTTCGCACAAGATTCTAACGCCAGCTGGCGGTAATCGGTAGCCAAATCTTCGGCCGGAGCTTTTGCCGGAGCGTACCAACTCTCCACGACAGCCTGGGATTCAGCCGGGGTTAGCGGCAGCTTCCGCACCCGGCCGTCATGGGTGTCGACGACCTTGTATTGCGCTCCCATGCCAATAATATCCATCGCTTCAGTATATCAAAACAGAGGCATGCGCCTCTGTTTAAACGTAGCGGTATTGGAGGTTCACCGTCCTCTGAGTTTATAACCCTCATCAATGAGTTAATCCGTTGGAGGGGTTTACTGGATAGCAGGTTCGGACAGCACCAGATAAGTAAACGGGGAGCGAGGCTCGCACATAATTCCCTGTAGTGTTTATACCCCTAATATACAGTAGGCTTACTAAGCCTTCTCATCATCGGCCTCGTCCATAACTCTTTGCTGATCTTCTGAGATCATGCGCCATTTCCCCTTACGGACTGGCATGGTTCGCTTCAGAAACATTTGCTGAACTTCCTCTGGGTCTGGTAGTTGGGTATCGTCCTCGATATCAATCGCAGTGTCCTGGATGTGGTTTATGTCTTTCACGAACGCGCCATCGGTCTCGTCCACTCTTGGCTTAAGTCTCTCCTTTTGTTCTTTTTCAGAAATCTCACGCCAATCAGGGCGCATAGACTTATCCCACATGCGGGTAATAACGTTATCAAGATGGGTGGGCGGGTAGCCAGCAATGCGCATGACACCAAGCGCCTTAACTTCATCTGGCAAGCTATCAAAATAACCATCAAACTCCTTGAGGGCTGCTTTCATTTCTGACGCGGTAGCAAATGTCTGGTCCTCTCTCAAAAATAGGGGTACTGTACGCTGGTGCAGATTGTCGCCCGAAACAAATGCCATTGAGAATGGAAGGTAGTAAAGATAAGCCATGTCCACTTTGTTACTTGCTCGAACCCCTATAAAACCCCTATCAATCCCCAGATAGTAGAGCAGGTCGACTTTAAACACATGGCTCATATAGGGTGCGAGCTCTAGCAACTTCGGCTTGCCTGCCTTATTCCATCCGTCTAAGATTTTAGTCTGTGCCTGAGCGGGAACACCTACGGTATCGAGAGCCAAGCGCAGCACATGAATGTCATTACTATCGCAGAACTCATCTATCGCACTCTTGAGCTGTCCTAGGTCAGAAATCCTCAAGCTAGTAGGAAAAATGTTCCTCACGACGCTGATTTGTGAATCGTTATCTTGGCTCTGAAGGCTGCTTCGCCATTGCTTGGCTGCATTCCTTTCAATATCATCGAACTCACCGTTATGCCAGCGGCTCAACGCTGCCGCCTCAGGAAACTCATCAAAATGAATACTATACGTGCCATCCGCGTTTTTCTTAGGCTTACCCCCTGCCAGTACAGGTCTTCCAGTTCCATCCATACCAGTTTCAGAAGGTCCAACCATTAGCTCAGCTTCAATAATTCGTTCGTGATGAACATTGGGGACTGCATGGAAGGGGGTCTTGTGGGCGAGCATACCAACAAACTCCTCTGGTGTTTTGCCGTTCTTTACAGACTTCTCTAGGTCGGCTAGTGTCTCCACATAAAACAGTGGCGTAATGTTGCCCATTGTAAATGCGTCGAACCATACCGACTCATCCATGCTGAATGACTGTAACGCCGACTTGTCAAAAATTGTTACTGGTCCCATATCTTTCCTAACTTTACTTCTGATTATACCCTCAGTGATAGTCGGCTCGTGATGAGGTAAGCTAGGTTATGGAACCGCTAAATAAACTGACGTGCGCCGTCGTACAGACCCTTGATGGTCGCAGCTATCCCAAATTGAGCCTCACCATTAAGAGACTGTAGCTCGATACCAAGGCTGTCGCAAAACATATAAGCCAATGGCTCGAGCATAAGCTTTTGCTTCCATGCGTTTTCAGACCAAAGCCTGTTATTGACCCTAGCAATTACGTCATCATCAGCGACTCCGAGCTTTTGCGCACTCTCGATATTCTTTTTGGATAAGTCCTCTCGCATACCATAATTGAAGCTCAAGTTTGTCTTGCCCAACCCTGAAAGCCAGTTAAGGGTTACGCTGTCAATCATATTGTTGTACTCTGTCATATCTTTCCAGATGTCATGTCTACCTTTTTGCTCTAGAAACTGCTTGGTGAAGCTACTCTGGCTGACGACCATATCGCCACTGACATACTTATGCGTCCAAGCGAGGGCAAACAGCTCAAATCGCAGAACTGTAATCTCCCCAGATAAGTCTTTGACACTCACCTTACTAAACTGTTCGTCCGCCTCTGAAATCTGTTGCTTAACAACCTCGGCAAAGGCAGTTCCAACATTGTGGTCACCAATCTTTGGATTCAAGACCTGGTTCTCGTAGAAGTCCGTACTCTTTCCCTCTGCATCTACATTCTTCCTAAACAGTGCCATAAGTTCCTTTCAAGATATTAAGCTCATTATACTTCGATTTGTGCCTATTCGTATTAACCCGAACATAACCCGAGTTAATCAGTGTCTACCTCCAGTAATCTCCGTAGCAGCTTCTGTGTAACCCCGCGCTCAAACATCGACCACCACAGCCCCTCGACAATGCGGTTACGGTGCTGAAGCCCAAACAGTATACTAAGCACCTCGTCCTTAGTTAGCGTGGCGTAACTGTCGACTTCGATTATTTCGGCAAGCAAATCATCCCAATTGCTAATAGTTGGGTATCTGAGGTTGTTGTCAGGGTCGTATGTCGCCCAAAGGAACGCCTTCACGTCTTGAGCTAGCTGCATGTCACTAGAACTCATGTCCACACTTTCCACAGACTAATACTTGCTTGGTGGTGTGCTTGCTAGACCTGTCGTCATGTGACCCAATTGTCTGGACAGCAGGCAGATTGTTACGCCTATTGCCGCATTTGGGGCATTTTCGGATGACGATAAATGCGATGATTAGGCAGATTATCGGGAAGCCTATTACAAGGGTTACGATTACAGCCACTGCTGCGTTATTGGTTTGTTCGACTGCCTGATTAACATCCATTCAACACCCCTTTTGCGTACTTGGTTGATGTTTCGCGGCAACCAAAAAGCCCGCCACGAGTGAGCTTGCGCCCTACAACCGTTTCCGATTGCAACCACGAAAAGAAGTACTCATGACGAGCTGTTTCTTTTCGTGGATTTGGCGACCATACCTGCCTTGCGGTGGCTCTAGGTCTAGGTAGCCTAGGCTACTTGCGTTGAATTATAGGTGTATTTATGGCAAAAACAAAGCCAATCACCGATGCAGTTCGTGAAATTCAACTGATAAATACGGGCGCAAAAAATTTTATGGCAAGGAAAGACGAGAAATGGTGGGATTTAGATAGGCAAACACTAGTGATTTATAAACAAATCATTTTTCCTGGTGGAATTCAGGTAGCGCCCGACAGAAAAGTTTATAACCCCGTTCCAAGTTCGATTTACACCTTCAAAAAACAAAAAACGCCCCAAAATGAGGCGATTCTTGCTGATTTTAGTCATAGTGGAGGGCCATCTGGGGCTCGAACCCAGGACACCCTGCTTAAGAGGCAGGTGCTCTAACCAGCTGAGCTAATGGCCCGTACGAAGGGTTATTATAACACCTGTGGCATGGGCGGACAACTGGTTTTGGTGCTTTCGGAGCGTCTGTGGAGCGGCATTTGCCGCTCTCTGGTACAATAGGGGTGATGAAAATGCTCAATGGTTCGGAACTCGCTGGCTATATCAAGACGCGCCAAGCACACGAGGTGCGGGCGCTGCGCCAGGCGCACGGCGTGGAACCGAAGCTTGCGATTGTGGTTACTATCGATCACCCCGTCATCAACGTGTACATGCGCATGAAAAAAAGATACGGTGCCGACTTGCTGGTCGACGTAGATATTCACCAGGTAGCGCAGGCTGAGGCTGCCGCGACCATCAAACAGCTTAACACCGACCCAAGCGTGCACGGCATCATTGTACAATTACCGCTGGAAGACCCGGCGCAGACGGAGGAAATCGTCAACGTCGTGGCGCCCGAAAAGGACGTCGATGCGCTGGGCAAGGATGCGTTGTTCGACCCGGCTACACCGATGGCGATTTTGTGGCTGCTGGCGGGCTACAACATCAACTTGTTGGGGAAAAAAGTGCTGCTGATCGGCCGCGGCAAACTGGTGGGTATGCCGCTAGAACGCATGCTGAAGGCATCGGATGTTGACGTTTCGGTGGCCGACCGCTCCACCAAAGACCTGCGGGCCGAAACGCTGGAGGCCGACGTTATCATCACCGCCACCGGCAGCCCGGCCATTTTATACCCCGACATGATTAAGCAAGGTGCCGTTGTGGTAGATGCCGGCGTGGCTGGTGAAGAAGGTAAGACCGTCGGCGATGTGGCGCCAGAAGTGTATGAGCGCGACGACCTCAGCATCACGCCCACGAAGGGCGGCGTCGGTCCGCTCACCGTCTGCGCATTGTTCGAGAACGTGATCCGCGCCGCGCGCCGCTCCACCGAAAACACACAGGAATAACGCGGCAACTTACACGAGTGCTCGGACGGCCTGCTTAAACAAGTCGCCGCGTTCTTTATAGTTATGGAATAGGCCAAAACTGGCGCAGGCCGGTGATAGCAACACAATGTCGCCAGGCCGCGCGAGTTCGGTAGCGGTTTTGACAATGTCGGGCATTTTTTCGCCGCCATGCGTGATGTTGTGGTAACCAACGTTTTTGAGTGCTGTTTCGATAAGCGGCGCGGTTTCGCCGATCACGACCACCTGTGCAACGTTGTATTTGGTGATGGCTTTAGCAAGTCCGTCGAACGGAACGCCTTTGTTGCTGCCGCCCAAAATGAGCACCTTTGGCTCTTCGAACGCCTCAATGGCTACCATGGCGGCTGACGGCACGGTGCCAAAGGAGTCGTCGTAATATTTAACTCCTTTAAATTCACGCACAAACTCTATCCGGTGCTCTAACCCCGAAAAAGTATTGAGCGCCCGTCGAAGCGCATCGACGTCTTGCGTCACCTGCCAAACGGCAGTGGCGGCGGCGCAGGCGTTTTGCCAATTGTGCGCGCCGATGAGCTTGAGGTCATCCACGCTGCACAGCTTTTGGTTGTCGATCATAATATTGCCGTCGTCAACGTAGGCGCCGGGCGGGGCAAAATAACAGAGCTTGGCGCCGGGGCTGGCGCTCGCCACTCGATGCGAGTTTAGGTTTTTGGCAAAATAAATAGCCACATCGTTTGCGGTTTGGTGCGCGAACAAGTTGGATTTGGCGTTGAGGTAATCATCCATGCCGCTGTGCCAGTTGAGGTGTTCGGGTTCGACCATCAGGCATACGGCGATGTGCGGACTGAACTTGATGTCGTACAACTGAAAGCTCGATAGTTCCAAAACGACCCAACTTTCGGCGGTCAGGTGCGGCAAAAAGTCGAGCGGCGAATTGCCAATGTTGCCACCCAAGAAAACCTGCTTGCCAGCTTCCTCGAGCATTTTGGCGGTAAGGGTAGAAGTGGTGCCTTTGCCTTTGGTGCCCGTGATGCCAATGACGTTCCGCGTGGGGCAGACGCGCAAAAACTCGTTCACCACAGTGGTAATTTTGTTTTTGATGCCCGGGTTGCCAGCGGCAATAACTTCGGGATTGATGCCGGCGCTGCGCACGATAAGGTCAAAATCGTGCAAGTTTTTGAGATAGCCGGGCCCGAGGCGTTTTTCGGCGTACGCCGGCACTTCGAGCCGCTCGTTTTCGTCGCAAATGGTTATGTTGTCGCCTAACCGTTTCCAGTACTCGGCTGCTGATTTCCCTTCAATTCCATACCCAATGATTGCAACGTTCACGGGCCCTCCTTATTGTTCGGCTAATTTGGTTTTGACCAGCTCGGCAACTTGGCGCGGCGTCATGTCGGCTTTCAAGATGAGCGCGCTTACGCCAAGTTCGCGGACCTCCGGTGGAATTTCCTGTTCACCCTTATTGGTCAAGATGATGACTTTCACGCGCTTGCCCCACGGTGTCTTGCGCAAGCGGGCGAGCATTTCATCACCGGTCATAATTGGCATCATGAGATCGAGCAGAATAATGTCGGGCTTCATGCTTTCCGCCAGCTCCAAGCCGAGCTTGCCGTTTTCGGCGGTTTCGACTTCGTAGCCTTCTGCCTCAAACTTAATCCGGTACATCTGGGAGATGGCTTGATCGTCTTCTATAATTGCAATTTTAGTCACGTTTTCGAGCCCTCTTTCTATCTACTATAACACTAACGTTGTTATGCTGTTATACCATCAAGCCCGTTTTTGGCCAAGAATTTCGTGTACCACTTGAATGACTTGGGCGGGCGTATGGTGTGCCTTTACGATGTACCGATCGACGTTTAAAAAACGAAGCGCTTGGGGCGCTTCGTCTTTGCTCAAATTGGTTAGCACGACCACGCGCATGCTGCTCCCCCATTCAGCCGCCCGGAGCCGAACGAGCATTTCGGCACCGTTCATAACCGGCATCATGAGATCGAGCAAAATGAGGTCGGGCTGGAATCTTTCGGCGACCTCAAGGCCGAGCAGGCCGTTCTTTGCCGTTGCTACCGTAAAGCCCTCCCGCTCAAGCTTAAACTTGTACATGGTTTGGATGTCCATGTCATCTTCAACAACCGCAATTTTATGGCTCATAGGTTTATAATAACTCTTTTGTTTTTAAATTGTCGTCCTTTTAGAAGTATCACACAACGGCTCCTGGCCGCAAGCCATCGCCGGAAATTACAACGGCTTATCCACCGCTGTTGCATATATGTAGCGTATATTTTATATTTGAGGTACTAGCTAACTCCTGAGGCGGTATGAGCAAACTCGGCGACAAACAAGCAACCTTCAAGCAATTCCCAGAATTTTCAAAGTTACAGTACGGGGATAAGGCGGCTTATGAGGCGCTAATAAAGGATTTTCCCCCATTATATGACACTTCCTTTACTGCACTTATGACCTGGTGGAATCCACTTGGCGATATGTCGGTGTCGCAGCTTAATGGCAACCTTGTGGTACCCTACTGGTTGCCCGGTGACGCAAAGCACTCTGGCTTGTCACTTATAGGTACCAACAAAGTTGACGAATCGTTTTGCACTATGCTCGATTACCTTAAGGCTCAGGGTCGTCCGGCTAAACTTATAAATGTGCCAGATTTTGTCATAAATCATGTACAGTATCCTGAGTTATTCATCTTTAAAGAAGAGCGCAAGTATGATGAATATATTATTCCCATTGAACGCTTCTATCCTCTCAAGAACATGCCGGCACACAGGAGGCGTAAGGTAGAAAAGTTGCTTAATAGTATCGACGAAAAACGTATTCGCTTGCGGATGCTCGATTTGCGAGATGCTAAGAACAGAAAAATACTGCTTGATGCTGCACTAAAATGGCAGGCAAAGAGTATCAACAATTATGGCAAACTGGAAATGGAAGCCGTAAGGGATACACTTGAACATGCTACTGAGCTTGAGGTGGATAACATTTGTCTATTTGTTGACGACAATCTATATGGGTTCTGCCTGTTTGAAATGCCACAAGACAAACGCTACGTAGGATTACGACATATTAAGGCAACCCATAATAGTATGCTGCGATTTGAATTGATCGGCTATATGTTTGCAAAATACTTTGCCGAACGTGGATTCACATATGTTGATGTAGGGGCAGATTTTTCTATACTTCCTTTACGAATGTTTATGTTAACGCTCGGCGCTTCACATTTTTTCCGAAAATATACTGTCGAAGCCACAAAATAGTGCTGACTTTTAGTCATGCATATACTTCTCAGAAATATTTTTTCGCCCAAAAAGAAAGGTGGTAAAATTTGACACATAGTATATGTATATTATATAGTATTGACATTTCTTGCGACAAGAGGTACTATAAGTCCGTATCTCATTAAGAGATAGAGACTTAGTAACTAAACGACTCATGAGTGCGAAAGTACTTGTGGGTCGTTTTTGTTCTAGTCTGGAGGTTAAAACCATGACCGCGATGAGTCATTCACTACCAATGTCGGGAGCTTTCTCCGGCGTTTTAGAAACACATCCCCAACTCGATTTAATGCAGCCAAAGCCTGAAGTGGAACTACAGGTGATTATCCCTGGCATCTATTCATCGGAAGATCCTATTTTTGGGCAGACAGTTACATTAAAAGCACAACGATTGCACACGTCTAAATATTTAGAAAAAGAATACATCGCACCTGAAGATCTTGATGAGGATAATCTTTATACAGACTACGCTGATCGTTCGACGTACTTCTTAATGGATACGGGTGAGAAAGTAGCAACAGTTCGTCAGATTGCCTGTGACAAAAAGGAAGGCCTTCTATCGTTGCCTACTGTTCAGAATTTTGAGCTCGACATTGAAGCTGTAAAATCTGCGGCTGGCGTCAAAAAGCTCGCAGACATTAAGCCTGCAGAGGCTGTTGAGGTTTCGGCACTCGCAGCCGAGGGTAAACATGGGCAAATCGTTCGCGACAATGAGACAGATGCTGTCCTCATGCTCTACTCACGTATGTTGCGTGCCTCAATGGAGAAAGGCCAGAGATACTGGATGCTCAACACTGTTTCTGGCGTTGTGAATCGACTAACGAGAGTAGTCGGAGAAGATCATATTCATCAGATTGGCCAGCCAAGGCACTATCTTGGTTCTGAGACGACACCGTACCTTGTTAAACCGCAAGATATTGTACGTTCTCTTTTAATGAATGAAGACCCCAAAATGGAATGGCGCAAGGACTACTTGCGCAATGTATTTAATGGTTTGAATGCTAAGAAAGTGCCAAAAGATATTCAAGCGCTCTTTGAAGAAAACAACATCGAAACAACAACATCACCTAAGTGGCGGAAGATTATTGTCAACCCTAAGATAATTGCGACTGCGGGTCTAGCCGCCTATTGTGCTGTTCGTGCAGTTCCGGCAGCTGAAATTGATGGTTTCCATGGGGATGTTGAAGCACTCTGGAGTATAGATTTTGCGACCATTTATCCGTATGTACAAGGTCTTGAAATGGCATACCGTGGCGCAACATTAGGCAAGCGAGTACTTGGGTTGGCTGAGGCATCGGCAGCTTTTGCTGCGCCATATGCTTATCTATATGCAGAGGGAACAAACTACCCGAATTATATAAATGTAGCTATCGGTAGTGTAGCTGCAGTGGGCATTGCCAAAGAAGTCACCATGCATCACTTAAAGAATCATCGCGAGAAAACACTTGTCCAAGGATTCGTAGGGCTACCAGACTCAAAGTCTGACTAAATTTGAACAGTCTTGTATAGAGGACCGCGTAGTTTAGGAAAACAATGATAAAATAAGCTCAAGCATGTTGCGCGAGCTTATTTTACTACTGATCACAAGTATAGTTGTCATTTTTGTGGCATTGGCCGTACTATTTGCACATAGCGTGAGCAGGCTTATGAAATTTTGCTTCGTCGTCATTGTCTTTGGCCTCCTCTTTTGGCAATATCTCATCTACCTTACTGAGCACATCCAGACTCATCTTGTTTTTTGGAATAATCTTGTTTTCTGGGGACCGTCAGTTGCTTTATTGGGTTCATATTACTTCATTGGTCAATTAAGTGCGCCGC
The DNA here is from genome assembly GCA_035276765.1 of Saccharimonadales bacterium (SeqCode). Taxonomy (GTDB): domain Bacteria; phylum Patescibacteriota; class Saccharimonadia; order Saccharimonadales; family UBA4665; genus DATASD01. Next base: position 76,527 of record DATELH010000001.1, on the reverse strand, counting down.
AACGAAATATCCAACAAAAACATCGCATAGCTTACCAAGTAATCTTCGTAGCTGCTATTTTAGGCGCCCTGCTTCAACTTTGTGCGTTATTTAGTGGCGATATTTTTACTGATGTTACTTACAGCACGACTTCTAAAGACTATATGTATACTCGGGGCACCCCATATGGAATATATGTCGTTGGTATCTTGTTGCTGATTGTCAGTATTATTGTTCGTTTGATATTAAATTATCGAATGAGCAGAGGAGACTATAGAGCTAAACAAGCTGCTAAAACCTTTCTGACGACTGTTATTGTGACCACCTCATACGCAATAATTACGAATGTACTCATACCTTTTCTAACTCACGGCGATAACTATATTGGTTTAGGATTACTCTCCATGGACATTTTTGCTGTTGGACTGATGCTCTGTATAGTCCGCTATAGATTCTTAGATATTCGCGCCTATGTGTTCCGCAGCGTTGTTTACGCTATTACGCTCTTTGTTACTGCTGTAATCTACGTGGGGATTGTTAGTGTTTTAGCAAATTCCATCTTGCATACCTCATTGAAGTCGACGACTCTTTTATTGTTATCTATCGTGACCCTAGCTATTGCCGGCTCCTTCCAAGTCCTTAAGGGCTACTTTAATCGAGCGACAAATAAATTATTTTTCAGAGATTACTATGAGCCACAGGAATTTTTTAACCAGATCGGTGAAATTGTCATCTCTACGCTTGATGTCAATGTTTTGCTCCACGAAGTAGCAGAGGTGGTACGTGAGAGCCTTAAAGCTGAGTTTTGCTTGATTGTATTGCGTCCAGCCGATTCATATACTTCATATATTGCAGGAGGTACCGCTGACAAACATTTCTTAAAGAGTGAGCTGGAAAGAATTCACAGAAATCTTACAAATGATTCTCAGGCGATCGTTACGAACGATTTGAATGAAGAAGATCGGGAACTAAAACGCACGCTTAATAAATACGATATAGCGGTTCTTGCACGATTGGAAGGTGGAGGTTCAAAACAACTAGGCCACATTATTGTTGGCGCGAAAAGAAGTGGAAACCCCTACAATAAACAAGACATATCGGTTATTAATGCCTTATCTAACCAGCTCGTTATTGCAGTACAAAATGCTCTTAGGTTTAAAGAGATTGAACATTTTAACGAAACTCTCCAAGAAAAAATTGACGATGCCACCCGTAAGTTGCGGCGCACAAACGACAAGCTCAAGCTGCTTGACGAGACCAAGGACGATTTTATCAGCATGGCCAGCCACCAGTTACGCACGCCGCTGACCTCTGTGAAAGGATATGTCAGTATGGTGCTCGACGGTGATGCTGGCAAAATCAATGGCATGCAGCGCAAGCTCCTTAACCAATCATTTATCAGCGCTCAGCGCATGGTGTATCTCATATCAGATCTGTTAAATGTGTCGCGTTTGCGTACGGGCAAGTTTTTGATTGAGCCGGTTTCGACTAACCTGGCCGACGTTATTAAAGGCGAGGTCGAACAGCTCATCGAGACAGCTGAAGGGCGCAATCTCACGCTCACGTACCACCTGCCGCAACATTTTCCAACGCTCATGATGGACGAAACCAAAACTCGCCAAGTCATCATGAACTTTATCGATAACGCCATTTATTACACGCCGCCTGGCGGACATATTACGGTGAATTTGGTGGAGAAGCCGCAAACTGTTGAGTTTACGGTGGAGGATGACGGCATTGGCGTGCCGAGACACGAACAGCACCACTTATTCACCAAGTTTTACCGCGCTGAAAACGCCAAGCGCGCCCGGCCGGATGGCACAGGGCTTGGCTTGTTTATGGCCAAGAAGGTTGTCGTTGCGCAGGGCGGCGCCATCATTTTTAAGAGCCAGGAAGGCAAGGGCAGTACTTTTGGCTTCAGTTTTGCCAAACGCAAACTCCTCCCCGAACACGAAAACGTGGTTCACACCGACACAACGCGCAAATAATTTGCAAGGGGCCATAGCGTTGCAAACCCCACAACCTATAATTATTGACAAAAGCGGTTTGATGTGTTAATATAGAACGAACATCAAGGGAGGTGTTATGAACGTATTAACCAATGCACTGACACGGTTGCGCCGCGTATCTGCCAAGCAGGTTATCATCGCAAGCGTGTTCGCCCTCGCCGTAGTGGGAGCTGCAGGCGCCGGTGTGGCAACGAGGCAAAAAACCTCAGCGGCTCCTGACTGTTCCTCTAACTCTATTATTAACTGTGGTTACAGCAATCCCCAGGATTTGATTAACCACATTAACAGCCAGGCAGACCTTGGCGCCATTTACGCCCGCTTTGGCCTGTCGCCAAGCGATTATGGTCGGTTTGTGTCTTCGGCTAAGCCGGGTGTAGCCCTTAAGGACGGCACCGTAGTTGTTGATGGCCGCGTTGTGGCTACTGACGTGTGGAGCCTTGGCCGCCACGCCAACTCGCACTATCCGCAGGTTCCTTATGGCCTTGCTGGCGAAACGCTGTACGGTTCGGCAGACACCGCCGTGATGATCCACGACAGCTTGCCGGTATTCGTACTCTTTAACGACCGCGGCGAAATGCAAGCAGCCATCATGACTCCTTGTGGTAACCCGATCACCACCTTCAAGCCGGTAACACCTTCATACAGCTGTAACATGCTGAACATGACACCTGTTGCAGGCAAGTTGAACACCTACGACTTTAGCTCGGCCGTGAGCTTTGCCAACGGCGCAACCTTTGACCACGTAACCTACGACTTCGGTGATGGCAGCAAGCCTGTCGACCAAATCGACGCCGCGGCCAAAGTTACTCACACGTACACCAAGCCGGGTAACTGGACGGCAACCGTGACCGCTTACTTTAAATTGCCTGGCGGCGGCATCAAGGCTACTGTCCCTGGCGGCAGCTGTGCCAAGCCTGTAAAGGTTGAAGCTCCATTCTTCGCTTGTACCTACTTGCAGGTGACCATGCCTAGCAAAGACGACAAGTTGAGCTACCAGTTCACCTTGAAGGCTTCGGCTGGCAACGGCGCAACCTTCACTGGTGTCGACTTCGACTTCGGTGACGGCAACAAGACCACTGGCGTGAAGCCTGGTAACGGTGGCCTGACGGCTACAACCAACCACACCTACGCCAAAGCTGGCGACTACAACGTCACTCCAACCTTGCACTTTACCACTCCAACTGGCGACCAAACCGTTGTCGGTACGGGCAGCTGTGTTGCCAAGGTGAGTCCAACCTTGCCGCCGCAACCTTGCCAACCTGGTGGCACGCCCGCCCCTGGCAGCCAAGAGTGTAGCCCCAAGCCATGTACCCCTGGCGGTACCCCGGCTCCTGGCTCGCCCGAGTGTACTCCTGCCAGCCCAACCACGCCCGCCCCAACCCTTCCTAACACGGGTGCAGGTAACGTGATCGGCCTGTTCGCAGGCACCTCGATCCTCGGTACGGCAGCACACTTCTTCGTTCAAAAGCGTCGTCTTGCCCGCGTGGTTAGCTTGTAAAAAGCGAAACCTGTGGATAAACGGTAGCTTAGCGCTCCGAAACGTGCTACAGTAACACGTAACGAGCAATGACTGACCGCTCTAGGACAACTCGAAATCCCTCAGATTAACGTCTGGGGGATTTCATTTTTCCCTCTGTTGTGGTAAAATAAGTCAGTCCAAACAGCGAAGGTGCGGCGCGCTTACATGCCGCACTTTTAGGATTTGGTCCATGTGCTTTAGCGCATAGGGGCTGGTCCCATATGCTTGGCATATGCGGCCCACTCATTCAGCAGATAATTTTATGCGAGCATAAAATTAATCTTCCTCATTCGTGGTCCCATCGTCTAGCGGTTAGGACACCGGGTTTTCATCCCGGCAACAGGGGTTCGATTCCCCTTGGGATCACCAAATTTTGTTACAGATCAAAAGAGTTCCACCAACTATTGTGTGAGGCTCTTTTTTTGATGTATGCCTCTGTTAAAATGAGTTCGATTCACTTAGGGCGTAAACTTAACATTTTTTTGTGAATGCAGAGCCTTCAGTACTTTGTCAGGAAACCTATGCTATACTAGCGAGCATTAATAAGGTTGGCCACTGCCACTTGCAGAAAGGATACCTGATATGCGGACTTCGGCTCCTCCATCTCGTAATAGTGCATTCTAGCTTATTTTCTAAAATTTTGTGGGCTTCTATCAGCAATACTTTGTTGATATTACTCTCAGGCAAAAAGCTCCTTAGTAACAAATAAAAGAGGCTTTGATGAATTACTCTGCATTGATCGGCAATCCGACCGACCATAGTGTGTCCTATGTGCTGTACAAAGAACTCGCTAAGACGGCAGATCTGCCAAGTTTTTACCAACACATTAGAGTGAATGTCGAACCAGACGAGCTGAAACAGTCACTCAAAGCATTTAATACACTGCGTTTTGTCGGTTTGAATGTAACGTTGCCATACAAGCTCGATGTGATTAGCTACTTGGACAAGCTCGATACGGTTGTCGAGGACTTGGGAGCAGTCAACACTATTAAGCTAGGTAAGGCAAATATCGGCTATAACACCGACTGGATGGGCATAGTGGAATCCATAAAACAGTTTGGCGACAGACAGACATATCCCTCGGCAGTTATCTTTGGCACTGGTGGCGCTGCACGGGCGGCTGTCTACGCATGTAAGCAGTTAGGCGTACATGATATACATATCGTCCATCGCGCGGCGACAAGCGCGAATACGCAAAAATTACAGGAGAGTAGCAGTAAGTTGGGCGTTACTCTGCATCCGTATTCGGAAGTAAGGAAGCTCGTTGAGCAGTCGCAGTTGATAATTAATGCCACTTCCGCAGGAATGGTTGGCAAAGAGGCTTTGCCGTTCGATACAGCCCTATTGGAAGGTGCACCGCTAGAAGGCAAAGTATTTCTGGATGCAGTATTTAACCCTCTCAGGACACCACTACTTGAGTATTTCGAAGCCAACGGTGCTATTACGATTGATGGCCTTTGGATGATGATTTACCAGGGTGTCGGAGCACTAGGCATTTGGTTCGACCGTAATCTACAGATAAACATTCACGATTTACAGAAAATACACGACTTAATGCAAAAGGAACTACAGCATGTATAAGGTAGGTATTAACTTTGATGAGATTTCTGACGACCTAGACGTTGCAATTCAAACTATGAAGGAATGTGACGTGAAGTATGGTGAGTTACGGACGGTCAACCAAAAGAACTTTGTCTTTTGGTCTGATGAGGAAGTTACAGACTTTAAGAGAAAAGTCGATGAGGTGGACATTGAACTAATTGCTGCTGCCACGCCTCTTTTTAAGTGGTATGTTAGTCCTGATGATCCCGATATTGAGCATGACAGCTTTGGTTTCAATCCGCGTCTTAGCGACGAAGAGAAGCGTCAGATTATCGAGCGGACATTTGAGATAGCATCCGACCTCTCCATCCCACGATTGCGTATTTTTTCTGGGCTGGGGCGTGCAGAGAACGCTGGGACTGTATTTGCTCAAGACCCTTTACTCGCCTTTGCTTTGGAGCTGGCGAAGAAATATAACATTGACCTCTATATTGAGAATGAGCCGGTATGCAGGGTGCATACTAAGCAACAGATTATTGAATTGCTTGCCAATCAGCAGAACTCTCGTTTGAAACTGTGGCTCGACATTGCGAATCTCATCGAGTTGGATGAGGAAATAGATGATGTATTCTTGGCGGGAGTAGCGAAACGTCTAGGCTATGTTCACGTTAAAGACTTTGTAATGGAAGACGGACGAAAAATATACCTACCAACGGGTCAGGGGCAGGTAGACTATAAAACAATACTCGCTTCGATCCACCAGCTTGGTTTGTCGGATCTATTTTTCACTGTCGAAACGCATGCTAAGAGGGACAAAATCGGTGCATCGGTTGAATCAATAAAAGCAACCAAAGAACTTGTAAATCATTTAAACGTCTAAAATACCAAGGCGCTAATTACCGAAAGTGGGCATTATGGATGTTCTTGTTATAGGTTACGGCAAAATAGGCCGCATTAAAGCGTTTATATGGCAATCGCTGGGGCGTCATGTGTCAGTCTATGATGTAGATATTCGGAAGCAACATCAAGCTGAGAGCGATGGCTTCAGACTCTATGAGGAGAGTGAGTCATACGAAGATTTGATTGTCGATATATCAACGCCCGCTTCTTTTCATCTGCAGTCTCTGGAGTGGACACTAGAGCATATAAAGCCATTACCACGCGGCGTTTTGATAGAAAAGCCGCTGGCATCTGACGAAGCCGAACTGGAAGCCATACGTGTCTTGCTGACCGAGACCGAACTGGCTGACTTTAAGGAAAGAATCGTTGTAAACGAATCGTACTATTTATCCTCAGCTCTTGCAGTCGTTGCAGAAGACATTGCCCGACAAAACTTGAAGGTGCTGGAAGTTACTGCCGAATTGTCCAAAAATAGGCTTGCTGACGTAGCCAGCGGGAGGTTTGTTGACGCATACCTGGGTTCGCTGGGTATAGAGCTACCTCACATGATTGCGGTGGTGCAGGGATTGGGTTTTGAGCTTGCAGATCTGAATATAAGTAAAAGTACCATTTACATAGACGCTGACGTAGCTCATAACGAAGGCTTTGTAATAAAACTGTCGGCGAGCAATACGCTTGTAACACTTAAATCATTCTTGGGTGACTTCAGGGTGGATAATCAGTCTATATCCTCTAATTTGGCTGTCGTTCGAAGTCTGGAAGTTAAAACTGAGTTGAGAGACTACGTTGTTTCTTTCGACCCAGTCGAAGGTTTGGAAAGATATAAGGCACAAGTAACTGTCTTAGACTGCAAAGGCGATACCTCCGAAACCAAAGTCATTGATGATGATCACCTGGCGGCCAACCTAAAAAAGCTGCATGAGCACAGTAGGAGCCAGTCAATTGATACTCTGCTCAGTGTCGATAATTCACTAAAAGTTTCGCGGTTAATTTTTGCGTTGAGAGAGAATACGCAATACCAAGAGATATCTACGCTAAGGGAAAAGTCAGCACCCGTGGCCTTGCAAGCCCAGCCAATTATGGAAGGAACAAATCTTTGAATACGAATCGGCTACACTTAGGAGAAGTTACCCTGACTCCGACTGACGGAGAGCTGCAGCCAACAGTTGTTCATGATTTTACAAATATTGCGGAGTACAGCCGCTTCAAGTTTGGAGATGGTGAGGCGGGCAACAAATATGGAACCATGTTGGGCGATTTAGTGTTGAGTGATACGACCGAACTCTTAGAGGATGGTGAAGTATATGTGGCCTCATCAGCCTACCGCGTGGCACCGCCTGCTTCGGAAAGTCTACTAGCTCCCTTTGTGGCCGCTGCAGGATTGGCAGCGAAGTCAATGGATGCAGATACCGCTTTTACGCGCTTTAAGATTAGCAAAGCCAAGCTGGCCACGGATAATTACGCAGGTATGTCATTCGAGGAACGTAGTCGTACCTTGCAGAGTGATTTAATTCTTCCAGATGACGCAGACTTTGAAGGTAAACATGTAGTTATTTTGGACGACATCCGAGTTACTGGCCTACGAGAGGCTGCCCTCAAACAACTCCTCGAAAATGCGGGTGTCGAGCATACTTCCTTTTACTATGTACTAAACGTGCCTGAAGGTAGGGCTTACCCTCAGACTGAAGCGGTAATCAACACCCGTTCGGTCAAAACAGTTGATGATGTTTTGGAGATGGCTTGTCAGCCGGGCTTTATACCCAATGTACGTTTGTGTAAATTTATCCTTTCACAAAGCGTACAGGAGCTGGAGAGGTTTTGCACAAGCGTGCCGAGGGAGGTTGCGAATACAGTATTACATTACATTGAAGCCGACAATCTAAAAGAAGTAGTAAAGGCGGTCCCATGATGACTAATCCCAACCAATCGCACCAGCAATTCTATGATATGGATCATGTCCGCGTAGAGGACGGCAGGATATATCGTGTGCTCGGTAACTTTTGCTTAGATGATGGCGGTTTTTTGGCGTATAACCTCTACTCACCAAATGCAGAGGGCGACCGGTCCTTTCGAGGCGTGCCTTATGTCAAAAACTATACAGAGGATAATACCGCCCCGCGCGATGTATTAGACACTTACGAGGTCTTAACATCAGGTGACGTCGTCGAATCCTTCGATCCCATAAGTTCTGCTCAGGCAATGAACGGCACCTATGATGGCACAGTATGGGCAAAACTCTACAGTAGGCTTACTGACCTATTCGGCAAAGATGCTATTGGCATATTCGGCTCCGCGCTTCCAGGCTCAGGCTTGCATCAAAACCCTGACGGTTCTATCAAGAATGATGTCGACTTCTTTATAGAGGGATTAGAGCATGTGACTGGACTTGAGCGGCATCTAAGAGAAGTAAGAGAAGATCTTGGGTTTACGGACTATACTCATGCATCGCAGCAAGGTATTCTGAGGGCATGGTCGAAAGTATTTCGCAATCCAAACAATTCCTTAGGTGCAATCATGGACCGACGTTGGAGCGGTATGCAACTTAGTGGTGGCGACAAGGCCGTACTCAACACATTTCGGTTTAGGGACAGAAATGTGAAACCGCCCTACCAGTTGCTCGGGGCTGAGAATGTTGTTAGAAGAAACGTTGAGATTGAGGGCGTGGCTGCTGATGCCTCACAAGGCAACCTGTATCCCCGAACGTTTACCGTTGAGTTAGGTGATAGCCAGTATCCAGTGTATTCATTCTGGTGGAAGTTCAGTAGTCCGGTTAGAGAGAAAGACCGTGTCAATATATGCGGTGATGTAATAGATGTTGACGGCCAAGAGGTACTTCGGCTAACGAATTATGAGGATCATTGGATTAGGCTCTAATTATCTTCGAAGCTAACAATATATTTGGCGGCATCGAGTAGATTCTCTGCGATATAGCAGGCATCTGCGCTACGAGTCGGATGTTTTCCTGTCTTCACTAATATTGTTTGCGTGCCCGCGTTAATACCAGCAATAATGTCTGTATCACGGTCGCCAACCATAAATGTTTCCCCAGGAGTCAGGTCAAAATCCCGTATGGCGTTAAGTAATAGGGCGGGTTTGGGTTTGCGGCAAATACAGTTTTCCTCTGCATTATGCGGACAAACATATGTTTTGAAGATGTTGATGCCGCTGGGTTCGATAAGTCTGATAATCTCATCATGTAAATCCCAAAAGCCTTGCTCAGTTATCCTACCTTGGACGATGTTAGTTTGGTTGGTAATAATGATAATGCCGTATCCATGCTTGGCGAGAAGTTCTAAACCGGCAAGCGTGTCTGCTAGAAGTCGGATCTTTTCTAAGGCATCCACGCGATCAAACGGCGGATCGACGATAAGCGTTCCTTCTCTGTCCATGAGCACAGCTTTCATATTTTGTATCGTAGCAGAACTCCTCTGTTATTATAAGCTGATGACAAGTAAACACTGCTATCTTTTCGCCCTCGAGGTAAAACCAATGAACGTGGGCGACATCTATGAAGAGTTACCGCTCCACTGCACCCTTATGCACCGCTTCTGGTCAGAGTTAGACCACGAAATATTGGCAGACAAAATGAAAGATTTTTTCAAAGAGATACGACCTATTGTGCTTAAGACTTACGAGCGGCTATTGCTCGGTCCGAAAAAAGTTCCCGTAAGCGAGCTGGAGCTATCCCATGAATTAAAGGATTTACATATGCGTCTATATGAAACTCTTAATAATCTAGGCGTGGAGTATACGGCACCAGAATGGGTAGGCGAAGGCTACAGGGCACATGTTACAGAACGCGAAAATGCTCACCTTGAAGTCGGGAGTCAACAAACCAGCAATGCGATCTATTTGATAGAAGTCAAAGTTCCTGATCATGACCACAAAAGGTTGATCCGGCATAAGTTTGAGCTAAGATAGTGGCAGCGTTGAACGCCATCATTCATCCACATTTACCTTCCGACGTCGGTATTCCACCCCTAAATCCACGAGTCGCAGATAGAGATCAGTCATATCTCGCCTACAAGAGTTCCACTCAAATACACGCTGGTTCACCATTGCAATTATTACATCACTTCCAGATAAGAAATGCTCCAGAAAATATTTTTGGGACATTTCTTTTTTATGCGTATCTGTTGCAAGGTGTTCGATTCCCGTAAGGTGTTACATGGTATACAATGGACTTTATGACAAAGAAAGTACACGCCGTCGGTGTTATTTTTGAAAACGAACACGGACAAATATTAGTATTACGACGCCATCCACAAGACCCCGAAGGTACGACATGGGGCCTAGTTGGCGGCAAAGTCGAGACTGGTGAAGACAATGAGACGGCTGCAATTCGTGAAGTACAAGAAGAAATAGGCCATATCATTGAGCCTTCAAAGCTGCAATTTCTCAAAACATACTACTGGGATCGTGATGATCTTGACATAACTTTTGAAGTTTTTAAACTACCCACCCTTTCTGATGACGTAACGCTCGAGATTGAGCAGAACGAACACACTGAGCACATGTGGGCGCTGCCGCAAGAATTGCACAAGCGCTCTGATTTGATGATCGGACTCTATCCAATTCTTGAAGACGAGTACCAATTAAAGTCTTCATAATTCTTCGACCCATTTTTCAAGTTGCTCGTTTATTCGTATGATAGCTGGATATAGAGTGTTCCAGATTTGGGACGTGTGGTTCACCATATGAGATTATCGAACACCTCAACAGAGGTAACAAAAACCTTCACAAATTGTGAAGGTTTTTGTTACTTTGAGCCACCTCTGTTTGTGAGTTCCACAATTTATTTTTCGCTTTAGGCTCATTACTGCAACACGGTCATGATACATCATGATATGTCATAATGATACTTCTTAAAATTCACATAAACACTATATATATCTGTTAATTTCGATTAACTGATATATCATCTATTGCATTGCTGCAAGTGGGGAGTATAATTGAGCGCATGAGCAACAAAAAAATTGAAATACCTAAGTTCGGATTTGATAACGAGCTAACTGGACTCATAGTTGAGCTGGAACGAGTTCGCGAAAAGTTTGACCACGGCACAACCTCGGCGCCAATCTTTTTTGAACTAAAAAATATCTTTCAATTAGCCACAAGCATGACTTCAGCACGAATCGAGGGTAACCACACCACGGTTGTCGACTTCGTTGAAGCCGTCAATGATAAGGCCGACAAAGGCGTCGAAGTACCCGACGCGGTCCGTGAAATTACCAACATCCAGAACGGTATCGCCTTTATTGAAGAGAATATTCAATCAATGCCTATAGACAAAGTGTTTATCTGTGAGATACATCGCATAGTCGTTGAAGACTTAGTAAGAGAAGGCGACGAACGTCCCGGTGCATTTCGTACGCTTCCAGTTACAATCAATAAGTCACCGCACCGACCTCCGGCACCGACTGACGTAGACGATTACATGAGAGAGCTTGTCAAATTTATTAATGAAAAGCATGGTTCTCAATTTGACCTCTTGAAAGATTCTATTGTCCACCACCGCTTTACGTGGATCCACCCCTTCACCAACGGCAACGGCCGTGTCGCTCGACTTGTAACTTATGCGATGATGGCGAAGCAAGGCTTCATTGACGCATCCGGTATCCGTGCGCTGAACCCTACGGCCGTCTTCGGCAGCAACCGCGAGGAGTATTACGACCACCTTTCGCGAGCCGACAGTCTCAAAGATGGCGATGTTATAGCGTGGGCGCTTTACATGCTCGGCGGTGTTAAAGCGGACCTTGATAAGGTTGCAAACCTTCTGGATGTCACCTATGTTCGTGATCAAATCTTGCTCCCCGCCTTAAAAGACGCTTTAGACAGGAAGCGAATCACGCCCCAAGAACATGACATGCTACGTGTGGCAATTAGGAAAGAAGTGGTTCAGGCTGGTGATTTTGACTCTGTCGTAAGGGGCTCCCAGCCGACACGTTCGCGAGCTGTCGCCAGACTAAAAGAATTACGTCTCATAAGTGCGATGCCCGATAACCCAAGAAAATACCGCATACAACTTTCAAATAATGCACTTACGACACCAATCATGAACCGTCTGGTCGAGAACGGACTGTTGCCCCCAATGCTTCGTGACTAATACTGCGATGAGAATGAAATGATTGACGTAAGTTTAGAAGACTTCCAAAAGGCCATAGATAAATCGTATTGGTATCACATTAGAAAAAAGACACTTTTACCTTACGAAGGCGATCTTCCAAAGAGTGAATTTTTAGAAGATTTGCACGAAAAAGTTGTTAGTGGCGCATACTTTGTTTCTAGCCCAAGGGCATTTATCGTGCAAAGCAAGCAACAGCGGATAGCTAGAGTGGTACCCGTGCTTGGGCTTGAGGATTACTGTGTATATTATTTCTGCATAAAACAACTTGAAGAGCATCTAGCTATAAACAGGGTACCCAATACTTATGGAGGCTTTAGCCTTGGCGGTCTGATTCGCGAGAGCGAAGAAGCAGAAATAGAGGCCATCATAGCTGATACGCCATCGAGTCCTACCCGTGCCTATAATAGATTTGGTTGGGTGCAATCTTGGAGTGATTACCAGGCTAAAGCTTGGTGGTGTGCCAATAATACTGACTCTACACAATTTTTAGCATTAGACATCGCTAACTTCTATGACACCATAGACCTAGATAAACTTGAAGCTAAAATACGCCATGCTGTGCCGCGCGAAAAAAACCAGATCGTGAATCTACTCTTCAGCTTTTTAAAGAACTGGAACCGAAAGATCTACGGGTACGGACATCAAAGCAAAGGTATCCCTCAGGATGAGGTCGGAGACTGCTCACGCATATTGGCAAACTTCTTTTTGCAAAGCTATGATTCAAAAATTTATGAGTACTGCAACGAGAATGAAATTACCTATTTAAGATACGCAGATGATCAAATTTTTATGTCCGAATCTCAAGATAAAAATTTAAAGGCACTTTATGAAGCGTCAATTTTGCTCCACCGTGAAGGTCTTAATATTAATGCCGCAAAAGTTAAAGAGTATACGGAAGAAACTTTTTCAAGGTATTGGGCTTTTGAAATATTTTCTAAGCTAAAAGACAAAACTGTGCGATCAGACGTACTTGCTGGAATTGCACAGTATCTTGAATGGTGCGAAGATGTGCGTGGAAGGGAGTCTTTTAGAGCTGACTCAGTATTGTCTTGTATTTTGAGCGTGGGAATAAGTGATGCGCCACAAAGTCATAGACACAAGTTACTTGCAGAATGCTTGGAAGATGAATATCTACTAGAAGCAAATTCATATCGCTTTAAGCAGATATTTGAGATTGCGACCGATGCAGATCGGCCTGAAATAATAAGTCACCTCATGTCGCTAAGTAGCAAGACGCGTTTCTGTTCTTATCTTTACGAGCTTCTGGACTTACATCGCAAAGAGAATGTGTTCACACCCGAACAAGTCCAACAAATAGATGCTCGAATTATGGAATTGGCACTATAGGGCATAACCAATCCTCCATTTATTTCAGTATAGCTCTTCATCGAACACGCCAAGTATTATTAAGTTGTCATGCAACAATTTGATACTCGGCCACAAAGTGTTCCACATTTGGGACGTTGCGCTCACCAAGAAAAGAGTCTCAGCGAAAGTTGGGGCTTTTTTCTTGATAAGTTGTTGTGCAGGACAAGGAATATGCGGGTGCTAGCTCGAACATCCCGAACAGACAATCGTTGTTTTTAAATGGTTTTATGTTATAATATAGATTATGAATCAACAAGAGTTTGGAAGCGGACGAGAGTATGCTTTAATTTCTACCGTCGAAAAAGCCGTACCTATACCTGAGCGTGGCTGGGTAGAAATTGCTCCTCTGATCTCTGAAATCATTGACGATGTTGATGACCTCAGTGCACGCACGCATGACTTTACCTCAGTTAGCCGTTATTCAAATGAGCCTTACCTTTGCACGGAAGCCGAAGGACTTACCGAAGTTGTTTCGGCGGCCGCCGAGTGGCGTTCGCGATTTCACCATGCAGCCACTCAGCCTGTAGATGAGAGGGCTGGTCAGAGATTGATAAAACTAGCCGAGAGTGCAGAAGCCATTCCGACAATGGCTTTTATTGGACGGAGGGAGTTGTCGATGGCCTATTCCGGCCTCGCACAACATTGGTTGGATCAACTTTTGACTGATAATAATAAAGAACTTCATGTCCTGAACTGGCCAGGTGACTCGGCAGGTTTTATTGCTCGCTCAATTCTTGGTAGCATGAAACGTTTACCAGATTGGCACGAATCTTTTGAATCAAGGATAACAAATACCAATTACAGACACCTGCACTCCGACCCTCAGCTTCATGCCTCAATGCAGGAACATGGCATTAAAATTGTTGATGACTGGGCCATATCAAATTACCAACTGGAGAGTAATCTAAGATATGCTGGCGAGTTTGTGGAGGCCGGTAAAGCGGAAGTTAATCTTGTTTGCGCGACTGACCAACAACTAGAAGCTGGCTTAACGTTCCAAAACGACGCTGGACGTAATATCAAAGCTCCTATTAATGCCTACTTTAGGCGATCAAATCGCGCCGTAACGGGTTGGCATTGCAGTACGGACTTTGACTTTAATGAAGTTTTTGACGATGGCAGTCGGGCGCTACGTAAATTTGACCCGAATGCAGCGTTGCCAAAAATGCCCAGTTTAGCCTGGGTATATAGGCGCTACAAATCATATAAAAATCAGAGTAGACCATCGGAGGCGTAAGATTAGGACGACACCTAAATTGAAGGCGCAAGTTATGTTAGATTACCCAATCAACAAGGATTCGATAACAGCTTATCTGATTCGGCAGGACATACTTTAGTATTCTCGGCATTAAAGCTCATCACTAAGCTGTCGTAGTCGCCTGCGACATTGTAGTACCCATTAGCCTCTAGCTGTATTATACATTCAATACACAATTAACAGATATACTACTGCTCCTCTAAGCCTCTTTTTATGGTATAATTTACCACTAAAGAGAGGTGTGCAAAAAATGAATAATTACGTCGGTAAAGATGACATATTGAAAGAGTTGCAACAGAGAGTTGAAGATAAAATCTTAGAACCAAGTAATTACGACCTCTTAAAGAAGCTTGTAGAAAACGCCGGCACATTAGACGAAGCTATCAAAATTGCCGAGCTAGGAACTACCTACAGGCGTACGGGCTTTCATTTTGATAAGAAATTAGAAAAACAAAGCGACACCATATCTTACTTCAAGAAGAACAAAGAGCTTAGCTTCACTACAGACCCAGATGCTATAACTCACAAGCTCATCATTGGCGACAACTATCCAGCCCTACTTAATCTATTGGTGGAATATAAAGGCAAGATAGATGTTATTTATATTGACCCACCATACGGCAAAGATAGCATGGGAGAGTTTGCTCAGACTAACTACGAGAATGCTATCAGTCGCGACAATCTATTAAGTATGCTATATCCAAGACTTTGGCTGGCGAAACAATTGCTTAGCGATACGGGTGTAATATTCTGCTCTATTGATGACAGGAATCAGGCGTATCTAAAAGGATTATTTGATGAAGTATTCGGAGAAAGTAATTTTGTAGCTAATTTCATAGTCATACGAGCAGAAGGTGGCGGATTAGCTAAACAAGCAGTCATTGGGCACGACTACCTTCTAACATATGCAAGAAACACCCAAGAATTCAGACCTCTCGGAAAAGATAAAGATATTCGCGGAAGAATAATAGAAAAAGATGGCGAGCAGTACTGGATTGAAACAGATTGGTTAAGAAAAGAATTTGGTAAATACGGCACCTGTCTATACGAAGAGATTGAGAAATATTTAGGCAAAAAGAAAAAAGATGAAGTTGATTTGAACATACAAAATGGCAACTATGTTCTAATTAAAAAAGATGCTGGTCATATTGTCGGGCGCTATAGAAAAATTGCAGATGATTCATCAAAATTTTATACAGTCATTAAGCATTTGAACAAAAACGGTGTAAATGAGTTGGCGGAACTTGAGTTACCGTTTGACTATCCTAAGCCATTATCTTTGGTTAAAGCCATCGTTTATGGAGCAACCAGAGGAAGAAGAGATTCGGTAATTCTCGATTTCTTTGCTGGCAGCGGTACGACTGGACACGCAATTTTGGAACTAAACAAAGATGGAGGAAATAGACAGTTCATTCTTGTGACGAATAACGAAGTGACTGACATCAATCCCAAGGGCATAGCTTACGATGTGACTAGTCGCCGACTAAAGAAGGTTATGACTGGTGAAGATTATAACGGTGAAAATAATTTCAAATGGCTTGAGAAGAATAAACCATATGGTGACAACCTCCTTGTGGTTGACCTTGCTGAAGTATCTAACCGTGAGGCTATCGAAGGCAAAACAGCTTTTGATGTTATAGATGAAACGTTGTACGGGCAAGAAAAGCTGGATGTGAACGAAAAGATTAAATGGGTAGCAACAAACTTTGAGCAAACTCAAAAACGCCTTGAGGAAAAATAATGCTACAAGAAGCCAAAAATATACAAAACGAAGCAATAGATAAGCTAGTAAACTTGCTAAAAAATAGCAAGCAAAAAAGCTTAGTATTCAAAGCTCCTACTGGTAGCGGTAAGACCTACATGATTGCCGACCTTATGAACCGTGTTCTTGCTGAAGATAAAAACGTTATATTCATGGTTAGCTCTCTCAGTAAGGGTAATCTAGCACAACAGAACCATGAGAAGTTCGAGAGCTACGGCAGTACCTTTACTCACCTAAACCCGTATCTAATCAACAGTGAGATAAGTGGCGAAGAACAGCTATTCATACCCACCGAATACAACGTATACTCCCTACCTCTATCGCTATACAAAAAAGGTGGACGCTTGATGCAGGGCTCGCTTACAAACTTTTTCAACACTGTTACTGGTGGTCGCTTGTTAGATGGATTAGAAAAGAAAATCGTGCTCATAAAAGACGAGTGTCACATAGCCACAAACAACTTAGACGATATTCCAGAAAACTATATTAGCCGAATCATAGACGTCAGTGCTACTCCAAAGCTAAGTCGTGGACAATACCCAGACGTAGAGATTGGCAGCGAAGAAGCTATGCAGGCAAAGCTTATCAAGACTGTTGAATGGGGCGAAGATGATGCGACGCTAGATGATGCCATAGCAAAGTTCGAAAGCGTAAAAGAAGAGTACCGTAATCTACTAGGTGTAAACCCTTGTCTTATTATCCAGATAAGCAATAAAGATAAAGCCGACGAAGAGCTTGAAAACGAGATATTCCCAGCACTTAACAAAACAGACCTCAAGTGGATGCTGATTGTTAACGATGGCAAAAAATGTGACACGAACGATGTCATGAAGGTAAAAAAACTTCCAGTTGATAAGTGGAAGAAATACGCCAAAGAAAACACCTCAACAATAGACGTAATTATCTTCAAGTTGACTATCAGTGAAGGCTGGGATATTCCTCGTGCTTGTATGCTTTACCAGATTCGTGACAGCAAAAGTAAGCAGCTGGATGAGCAGGTCATAGGACGTGTACGGCGTAACCCTCGTTTAATCGACTACAAAGAATTGAGCGAAGAAGCACAAGAGCTAGCAACTACCGCATGGATATGGGGCGTTGAGCCAGAAGACCAAGCCAAAGTATTCGCCGTAAAACTGCAAGGCGAAGAAATAGCCGATGAAATAAAAGTTAAAACTATTCGCCTAAAAGGTCTCACAGAGAAGCTCGACTTTAATGTCGGTTCGTATCTAGAAGACAAAGAAAAAAAACTTGCAGGCAAGAACTTATTTGAGCTATGGCGAGGCATACAAAATACCGACAATAGTGTGCAGGAGCTTATAAACGATTACGCTACGGACTATTCTAAATGGTGGTTGGCTGCTGAAAATGTGGAACACATTACGAAAGAGAGCAATCAATACCAGAACGACTATACCGAGAGTATGGAAGTTGTGCCTAGCGAAGTAAGTTTTGCCGCTACGAGCTTTTACACAACCACGGACCGTACTGTTCGCATCCGAGATTGGATATGGAAACGTAGAGACGGAAATCATAGCTTTGCGTTTGACAGTGATGCGGAAGAAGAATGGGCAGAAATACTGAAAGAAATTGCCAATGACAGTTTTGCTAGTGTGACGATTGGCAACGAAGATGCAAACATAGAACTACCACTTGATACCCCAAAAGAAGATACTCGCAAGAAGGTATTGCTTTGGGGCAAGAACTATGTGGGTAATTCTGAGATAAAGTTTGAATACTATATGGGAGCACTCCACTCCTCTTACCCCGACTTTGTGATGAAGGACGCCAAGGGTCGTATTCATATATTTGAAGTTAAGAGTGTGAACGAATCGAATAGCCAGCCTGGCTTTGATACGGGACTCTACTTAACTAAAATTACCGAGCTAAAAAAAGCATACCAACAGGCTTCTAAATTAACTAGCCAAATGTTCTATTTGCCAATTCAAACTGGAAATGACTGGCATATAACCAAGTATGAAGAAGGCAATGAAGACACCCTGACTATTGACCAGTTCGAAAGTTTTGTAAGGGCGTAACCAATTTATGCTCTCTGTACGTTGGGTTTAATATCTCTCGCCAGCGTTCACCTTCTTGTTTAATGAGGTGTAAACTCTCATTGGTATGGTTCACCAAAAATTATCCTCAGACCAAAAGAGCTCCACCATTTATTATGTGGGGCTCTTTTTGGATATTCGCCCCTTTGAAATTGAGTTCGATTTGTTTAGGGCGTGAGGTGTTGTTTGGAATCTTGAATTGCAAACGAGGGGCGTCACAACGAATCGTCGTTAACTTAACAGGTATTAATTTTTCAAGGTATCAAACAAAATGTCGCGATTTTCGTAAAAAATGGATTGAAGCATAAGCGCTGGGTATGATACAGTAAGCGGCAAGGAGACACGCCACGAAGCGTACATAACAATAAGCTATGACACGTCTGCCTATTCCTGGTGCCGATGACGACACTTGGGGAACGATACTCAATGAATTTTTGAGCGTGGAACACAACGGTGATGGTACGCTTAAATCTTCTGGTACAATTGCTGGAAAAGCAGACAATACCTCTGTTGTTCATGTAACGGGCAATGAAACGGTTGCGGGTGTAAAAACATTCTCATCTTCCCCCACCGTACCGACACCAAGTGCGGGTACTGATGCTGCAAATAAAAGCTATGTTGACTCGGCAGCTTCCAGTGGTACGCCCGATGCCACGACGACTACAAAAGGTAAACTAAAACTTGCCGGCGACCTCTCTGGTACTGCCGACCTCCCTACGGTGCCAGGCCTGAGTGGCAAAGAACCGACTATTGCGGCAGGGACTACTGCTCAATATTGGCGTGGAGACAAAAGCTGGCAAACGCTTGATAAAACGGCAGTCGGCTTAAATAACGTCGACAATACAAGCGATGCTACCAAAAACGCAGCCGCTGCAACACTCACCAATAAAACCATTAGTGGTGCAAGCAATACCTTAAATAACATTCCCGAAAGTGCCGTAACGAATCTTACGAGTGACCTTTCGGGTAAAGTGGATAAGAGCACTGTTACCGCTAAAGGAGACTTAATTGCGGCCACCGCTAGCGCAACAGTCGCGCGTGTGGGTGTGGGGTCTGACGGTCAGGTGCTCACGGCTGATTCTACGCAGTCAGCGGGTCTTAAATGGTCTGCGGCTGCTGCCGGTGATATGGTCCTTGCTTCTACTCAGACGGTCACTGGTACAAAGACCTTCAACGCGGGTACCCTTCGCGACAAAGGCAGTCAGTTGTTCGACGTTAAAGCTTTTGGTGCGGCCGGCGATGGGAGTACTGATGACACTGCGGCAATTCAGTCGGCAATTGACGCTGCAACGCCAACGAAGGGAACAGTCTTTTTCCCTCCTGGTACGTATCGTTTAGCGACGTTATCCGGTACAGCGGCCACCGTGAATCGTCGCTTTCTCACGCTGACCGCAGGCGTGACCTTACAAGGTGTATCGGCTGCAGCAAGCGTTTTGAAGGTTGGCAACTCCACTGCGCCATTCTTTACAGTTGTAGGTGGAACGGCTGATTTAACCGGGCTGACAGTTCGCGACTTAGGTTTCGACCTCAATACTACCAATAATGCTCCGGCATCTAATCAAGCCGATGGAAGTGTTTTGGATTATCGTGCAGCGGTAGTTGTGTATACCGGCAACCGAGTTACTGTTCGCAATTGTCGGATTACAGACTCTTGCGGTGTGTGGGGATTTACGGCAAACGGATCGGGCACGTCGGTTTCCGATACGATTATTGAAGGCAACCGGTTGGAATGGGCAAGTACTTCGGTGTATCACGATACATCGGCAGTCTATACTTCCGGGGTGCGTACCCTTATTCGAGGCAACCATTTTTCGGCTACAGCGGGCACGCCGCTAGCCTTTAGTGCTATTGAAACGCACGGTGACGATCAAGTTGTCACCAATAACACTATTTCGGGCTGGTTTCGCGGTATTAACGTAACCGGGGTGGGTGTGGTCTCTACGAATATTGTGTTCTCGCATAACACTATTAAACGATGTGGTGTTGGCGTTGAGCTTTGGAGCAATGCAAGCGGGTTGAGTGGTGGTTTTGGCTTAATAAATACTATGATTTCTCAAAATACCATTGACATCGACTACGATATTTGGCCGACCGGTACTATCTCGGGGCCGCGAGCTGGGGTGATGCTCAACCTTGCCTCGGACTACGGGATAAAAAATCTTGCCGTAACCGATAACCTTATTCGCTATCTTACTTTTAGTAATGCCACCGTGGCGAGCGACTTTACGAGCTCTGGTGTTGCGTTGTATCGCTCGACTGGCGTGAGTGGCTTGACCGATCAGAGTATTACCATTACAAATAATCAGATTTTAGGACCGCCAGGGCCGGGTATTTACTTCCAACCAAAATCGGCAGCTCAACAGGTGCGTATCGACGGCAATACCATCTATAACCCCTCCACTGGCGGCGGCGCAGCCTATAGCACTGCCTTTCGAGTGGGTATAAAGGTATATTGTGCGCAAGATTCTCTCACTGATGCCACTGTGAGCAATAACCTTATTATTGATGATCGAGGAACTGCTGTCATTACTGTTGGGGTTGATACTGTCAACACGACGGTGGCGGTAACAAACGGGAATGCGATTGATAATAGTTTGCGCGTTAGTGACGGCACGGCATCTATTCCTACTTTTAAGGCGAGTGCCACGGCGGGAGCTTACTTCTTTGTTCGGCATAAGGCAAACAAATACGTGGGCCCAACTAATGCTGTTGCGTATGGCTCTACTATTACTGATGTACCGAACGGTGTAACGTACACCCAAACTGCGGCGCCATCTGGTACGACCTGGACGAGCTACACTCCAGGTGGCAGTACTGGGCAAACCGATGTGCAGACCTTCACAGCCTCGGGTACGTGGACAAAACCAGCCTGGGCAACTGCCACTTCGAGAGTACATGTCGTCGCTATTTCTGGCGGTGGAGGAGGCGGTTCGGGGCGCCGAACGGCTACTGGCACTCTAGGGTCGGGTGGCGCCGGTGGAGGCATGTCGGTGGCAACTTTTACTGCTGGTCAATGCAGTGCAACCGAAACCGTTACAGTAGGCGCTGGAGGTACCTCGGGCGCAGCCATAACTGCCGACTCTACCAACGGCAATGCGGGCGGTACCGGTGGTACAACGTCATTTGGTTCTAAAGTTCGAACGCTTGGTGGACCTGGTGGCGGCGGTGGAACTTCCGCGGGTGCAGCTACTGGCGGTTCTGGTTTAAGCTCCTGGGGCAACTTTAACGGTGGCACTGGAGGGAGCTCGAATGTCGGCGGCGGCGCGGGAGCGAATGGTGGCGCCGGTACTAGTGCTGGCGCCGGTGGCGCCGGTGGAGGCATAGCAACAACCCCAGCCGTAGCAGCTGGTGGCCAAGGTGGTGCAGCCCAAGCTAATACGGCAGTAACCGCTGGTACGGGTGGTTCTACCGACGGACAAGCAGGTAATAATGGAACTGCTGCCTCTGATTTGACTATACCGTACGGTGGCGCCGGCGGTGGCGGTGGCGCCTCTTCAATCGTCGCGGCTGGCGGCAACGGCGGCAACGGCGCAACATACGGCGCTGGTGCAGGTGGTGGCGGTAGTTCACTCAACGGCTTCAATTCAGGCGCCGGTGGTACGGGTGGCGCCGGTTTTGTGCAGGTTATTACAAGCTCTTAGGTGTGCCTGTAGTGTCGTTGTAAAAGTACAAGTTACTTTGGCTTTGATTTTGAGTGAGGTAGCCAAAGTACGCACCCCTAAACTCAAAGAGAAAAAAAGGAATTATACGGTTAAGTTATTCAGTGGAAGGTGTTAGCCGGTAAGCGAGTCGCGGACGTAGCTACTCAACCACAAATAACTCTTTCCAATAGCGTCGCTTTTTGACTGTCTGATGGTGGAGAAGCCGCAGGCTTTGGCGGGCGAAGATGGCCTCTAGCTCGCCCCTTTTAAAATAGCTGTGCCAGTAAATTTTTGATGGCTGCCCAGCGGCCGTGTTGACGTATATGTCGCGGTAAACGAGGTCGGCTTTGGCGAGCAGGTTGTCGTAGGTTTCCTCGAGGATGATTAAGCGGCGGCTAACCCTTTGCATCTCTGCGAGGAGCTGTTGCGGATGCGGCGTATGGTGCAGTACAAAAGTACATACTACGCAATCAAAAGTCTTATCCTGAAAGGGGAAGCGCTTACCGTCGTATAGCTGCACTCTCTCCTTGTTGGCAGCTTGCCGGTTGGTTTGTATTTCTAATATGGTTAAGTCAAAACCGGCCTTTTGCATAAAACCGGCAAAATAGCCCAGACCGTTGCCAACCTTCAGCACGGAGCCTTGCAAAAAAGGCTGGAATTGTTCAAACCACTGTTTTTCTTGTGAACGGATGTATTGCTGGATGCCGGATTGTTTCATTACCGCGACTCGGAATGTTATTGCGATTTTATCATATGCGGGCTTTTTTATATAGCGTGCCGTTGGCATTTCGTCCTGTGAGGTAATTTGCTCATGCTTGCACGACGCACACTTTACTTTACACTTGGTCTTGTAATATTCAGCGAGGGAGCACATGGGAACACCGGAACAACCCCAAAACAAAACGGCAACAGAAATTGAGCGGAAATTTTTAGTAGGGTCGCTCCCGGAATCCCTGGGAAGTTATGCTATGACGCGCATCGTGCAAGGCTATGTCGCCATTGAGGAGAGCGGTACGGAGGTGCGGCTCAGGCATAGGGATGGCGAGGGCCACACTATGACCGTGAAATCCAAAGGCGGATTGGTGCGTGGCGAGCACGAAGTGCCACTTACGTCGGAGCAGTTTGCCATCCTCTGGCCAACCACCGAAGGCAGGCGAGTAGAGAAAGATCGCTACACCATCCCATACGGCCAACATACGATTGAGCTTGATTGCTACGTTGAGCCGCCCGATTTCGTGGTGGCGGAGGTGGAGTTTGGCAGTGTGGAGGAAGCCGAAGCATTCCAGCCGCCAGAGTGGTTTAGCGCAGACGTAACTGACGCAAAAGGGTTTAAAAATCAGCAGCTAGCCACCTATGGCGTACCGGTCGGATTTGGACCGCGCGCCGAAACACTTTAGTGCCGTTATCGGTTGATGGGGGTTTGGCCGCATATAATGCAACCCGTACTTAAGAATGCTTAAAAATTTAGAAGAGGTAGGATATGCAGCAATTCAGACGTTTCGGCCGGCAACTTAAGACAAAAACTAGCATGTTTTTTATGGCGCTGAGCTTTGGGGTTGCCCTTTTGCTTCCGACGGTCCCGCAAACAACGGCGGCGGTGCCAGACGGCTTTACCATAACCAATCTGCCGAGCGGCCAGGGCTCGCTCCTTACCGACTTCGCCTACGCGCCCGACAACAGTTACTTTACCACTGGCAAGAATGGCCAAGTGGCTTGGGTATCGACCGCTGGAACGGCCAAGACGCTTGCCACGTTGCCAGTTGTGACGACCAACGACCTTGGCTTGACAGGGATCGCTGTCGCCCGTGACTATACTACCTCAAAACAGATATATCTTTCGCGAGTAGTTACAGTGAGTGGGCAGTGGACGCTTCGGCTGGCGGCTTTTACAGTGACGCTGGCTGGCAACGGTGAACCGAACGGCCTGGCTAGCGAACGAGTATTGTTTGATTTGCCCGCCAGCTCTGATTCACATTCGATCAACGGCATTCAAGTAGGCAACGACAGCAGCTTGTGGGTTGGCGTTGGCGATAGCTCCGATTACCGTATTACCGACCCGTTGGCGCTCAGGGCACAAGACATCAACCAAGGCTACGGCAAAATTTTACACCTCTTGCCCAGCGGCGCTGGCGTTCCTTCTAACCCATATTACGATAACGCGAACCCCGCGGCGTGGCGCAGCCGTGTGTATGCTAGTGGCTTTCGTAACCCGTTCCGGTTCAGCCTCGATCCCGCAACAGGGGCGCCGGTGGCAGGTGATGTGGGCTGGAACACGACCGAAGAAGTGGACATTGTCCGCCCCGGAAATAACTACGGCTGGCCTTGCTGGGAAGGCAATGACCGGACGCCTGGCTACCGCGACCTGGCTGGCTGCACCGGCGTTGGCAACACGGCGCCGCTGACGTCGTATGTGCATGGGTCGATGGGCACAAGCGTGATTGGCGGCGCGGTGTACACCGGTACAACTTACCCCGCAGCTTACCGTGGCGCGTATTTCTTTGGTGATTATTCTGCGGGCAGAGTGTATACGCTTACCTACGACGCGCAGGGCAACCTGACGCTGCCACCCGAAACAGGCGGTTTTATAACCGACAATGGCGCGCCAGTTAAGTTTGCTTCCGCACCAAACGGTGACATTGTGTACGCCGATATTGCGGGCAGCACCCTCAAGCGCATCAGTTATGCACCCGGCAACCGTGCGCCAACGGCGGCGTTCACCACCCAAACTAATCCCGCGACCCGCACAGTGCAGTTTGATGCCAGCGGTTCAAGCGACCCGGATGGCGATCCGCTCACCTACAGCTGGAATTTTGGTGATGGCACCACCGGCAGCGGCGTAACTGCCACGCACACCTATGCCGCGCCCGGTACCTCGCCGCTTACAGCAACGCTGATTGCCCGCGACCCCAGCGGTGCAGTTGGCACGGCTACAGCCACGGTCGTACCGGCCAATAACGCACCGAACCTAACGCTCACTACTCCGCCGAATGGGACGGTGTTCAAGGTTGGCGACCCGGTTACACTGCAAGCAGCTGCCACCGATGTTGAAGACGGCCCGCTGGCTGTCCACTGGAAGACCGTAATGGTGCATTGTAGCGGCGGGTACTGCCACAACCATCCGGGCGTGGAATTTGACGGCGCCACTTACGACCGGCCTTTTGATGACCATGGCGATGACACGCGCTTTGTCATCACGGCAAGCGCAACAGACCACTACGGTGTTGTCACGCAAAAGACGTACACGGCGTACCCAAAGCTCCGCACGCTAACTGTTAGCAGTAATGTGCCGGCGGCCATTACCATTAACAGTTCGGCACGAACGAGCGCTCAAATTACAGTTGGCGCCCGGGTAACTGCAACGGCGCCGGTAACGGCTGCGGATGGCGTGGCGACATTTGCGAGCTGGGACGGCGGCGCCCCGCGCGAACGCTTGCTCACTATGCCGGACGGCGACACCACCATTACGGCGACTTACCAGACACCTATTGAGCAGCGCTATGCCGCCGACGCCGCTTTTCGTGCGACAGTTGGAACACCCACCTCCCCCGAGACCGGCGACACGACCCTGCGCTACCGTGATTACACAAACGCGCGGGCGTATTGGACGCCGCGCTCCGGCGTACACGAAGTACAAGGCGCCATTTTGGCGGCATACGAAGCGGCCGGTGCACACGTAGCGTATGGCGAACCAACTACCGACGAGTCGGCAGCACCCGATGGCGTTGGCCGGTTCAATCACTTTTATGGGACGGGCAATTCCCAGGCAACCTCTATCTACTGGACCCCACAAACTGGCGCGCAAATCGTCCATGGCGAGATCCGCCGGCACTGGGCCGAACTCGGCTGGCAGCGCAGCGCAAATGGCTACCCCACCAGCAATGAGCTCACTACACCGAATGGCCGGGCGCAGTACAACAACTTTCAAGATGGCGGCATTTACTGGACGGCCGCCGGTGGCGCCAAGAGTATCCATGGCGCAATCTACCAAAAGTGGGCCGAATACCACTGGGAGCAAGGCATTCTAGGCCTCCCAACTACCGACGAACTCACCACGCCGGACGGCATCGGCCGCTACAACCACTTTGAGGGCGAAAACGGCTCCATCTACTGGACACCGCAAACCGGCGCCCACGAAGTGCAGGGCATGATAAAGGCCCGCTGGGCGACGCTGGGCTGGGAACGGTCGTACTTGGGTTACCCCACCAGCGACGAGTTCGCCATTGCGGGCGGGCGGCGCTCAAACTTTCAATACGGCTACATTACCTGGAACGCGGCCACCGGCCAGGTAGTCGACCACCGCTACTAAACAGTCACGAGACAATCAATATAAAGAAATCCATGGCAGAACCGCCGTTGGCTATACCTGTCCGGCAACCGATCGCGTCACCAGGTTGCCCGCCAGATACTGGACGTTATGTCCTAGGGGTTTAGTATTTCATTTTTCTAAGACACCCTAAGAGTAAGGCGATTCCCTCGACAGTAACAGTATGTAGAAATAAATTTGCTTTACCCGCGATGTTGCGATAAAGTATGCAAAAAGTGATTCGGGGAGATATATGGGAATGGAAACTTGGCTTCTGCAGACGGAGCCGCACCTTAGCATCCAGGGCAAAGACCTGGAACGGCTGTGGCGTGCAGGGATTACAGCCTTGCGCGTGGGCAAAAACAAGATCAACGTTGATCTGGAACAGTGCCCTGCCGACCATCAGCTTGCCCTGGTCGGTGTGTTGATAACGCTGGGAATGAGCAATGGCCAGATTGGCACGCAAACTTTCCGCACCACGGACGGAGTAAAATCGCAAGTTACGCGGCTATTTGAAGCAGTGGGAGCGACAAGGCGGGCCGAAATGGCCCGTTCTTTTTTTGCCACAGGGGCATATAGCACCGACGAAGCTTTACAATCTCCGCTCCACCTTCCGCCATCGCAAAATAAAGTGATCGAGCTAGCGTCCTACGGGAAGACCAACAAAGAAATTGGCGATGAGCGAGACATCAGCCACTTGACCGTCAAGTCGCACTTGTATAAAGCCACGCAGCAGACTGGTTGGGAAACGCGCGAATTGCTCATTTTGGCGGCGCTGGCCGGTGGTGATATTGTGGCCACCGCGCCCGAACCGGAACCATGGCTCGACGATTCTTCCGTGCTGACTTTGCTACACACCAACGACCTACCGACAACCGAGCCGTACCAGGCTGTTAGCTAGAGGTAGAAAAACCAAGTCGACACGGCCAACTGCACCTTGCATTGACCATATAGGCTACAATAGTCTGTAGAAGGAGGGGCCTATGCGTTTTGTGTCTCGAAAAACCAACGGATATAAAGTGTATGCGGCGAGCGGCACCAACAGCGTGTCGTTTGCTATCGGCTTTGACGATGCGAACACCAAGGACCTGCTTGGCTTTGCGGTGGAACGCCACGACATTACCGAAAACGAACGCTTTTTTATGCAGGGTTTCAAGGTGTTTGCGGAGGTTATCCCTGCGCCCAACCAAAATACGGTGGTAAGCACATACGACCATCCTATACAAAGCTTCGTATGGGATGACTTTACAGGCAAGCCCGACCACAGTTACGAATATTTTTTCTATCCCGTTAAAGGCACGCCGCGTAACCTCGACCATTCCGAAAGTCCCATCAAAATCGCCGTGCAAACCGAGCCGCTCCATAGCAAAACCGACAAGCACGACGTATTTTTTAACCGCGGCGTGGCCAGTAGCCAGGCCTTCGCGCGGCGCTTTCACAACACCAGTCCCGACAAAGCCGCCGATCCCAAAGAGGCGCAGGCGATTTTCGCATGGCTGGCGCGCGACCTCGAACCAGCGCTGCGGGATTTCATTGGCCAAGCACAAAAGGGCGATTCACTGCTGGCCTGCATGTACGAATTCCACTACCAGCCCATCGTCGATGCGTTTAAACAGGCCATTGACCGCGGTGTGCAGGTAAAAATTATCATCGACGCCAAAAACAACAGCGCAAAATTTCCTCGAGACGACAACTTGGAGGCAATTAAGAAAGCGGGCATCGGCGCCGAGCATATCATTTTGCGCGAAGCCAACCAAAACGACATTCAACACAACAAGTTTATTGTGTTTTTGCCAGGCGCATCCCAGCAGCCAACAGCGGTGTGGACGGGATCTACCAACGTTTCAGAGGGTGGCATTTTTGGCCAGACCAACGTCGGGCACTGGGTTCGCGACGGCGCAACCGCTGGTCACTACTTGCGCTACTGGCAATTGCTGAGCCAGGACCCAGGCGCCCAACCCGCCAGTGACCGCGCGCAAAAAGTGCAAGACAACACCACGTTTAAGCAAGCGGTGGTGGCGCTTCAGCAAGACATCGAAAGCGGCGCCTTACAAAAAATCCCCGAAGGCATCACGCCCATCTTTAGTCCGCGCACCAGCGTTACCATGCTCAATACATATGCCGCACTGCTCGACAGCGCCAAAACCTACGCCGCCATTACATTGGCCTTTGGCATTTCCGACGTGTTCAAAGCAGCCCTCAAAGACAACAACGCGAATGGCCCCATTACCTTCATGCTGCTCGAAAAGAAAGACGCGCCGCGTCCAGGTCAAGCCGAAACTTTCCTAAAATTGACGGCCAAAAACAACGTATACGAAGCATGGGGCTCATACATTACCGACCCGCTGTACCAGTGGACAAAAGAGGTCAATACCAAGCTTTTGCAGCTCAACCAGCATGTCATGTACATCCATTCCAAATTTATGCTGGTTGACCCGCTGGGCGAGGAACCGGTGGTAGTGAGCGGCTCGGCCAATTTTAGTGCGGCGTCCACCACTGGCAACGACGAAAACATGTTGGTGATTAAGGGCGACAAACGCGCCGCCGATATCTACTTTACGGAGTTTAACCGGCTGTTCAATCACTACTATTTTCGTTCGGTATATGAGGAACACGAGGCAAAGAGCGGCGCCAAATCTGCTTCGGCCGATGCGGCCGCCAGCCTGTTTTTAGCGCCCAACGATAGCTGGCTCGAAAAGTACCAGCCCGGCAAATTACGGTACAAACGCGTTAAAATGTTCGAGGTATTGCAGCCGGACAAGCCCTAAGATGCGCTCTTTCCAGACGAAGCTTAGTATTTTGGCCTTTTTGGAACGTAGCGTTGGGCGAAAATAATGTTGATTGTTACTACCCTGCATTGTAGCAATGAGGAAGTCATGCTACATTATGCGTACACTATTAACTGTTATATGGAGGGCATAAATATGGCAGAACAACTGATGATAGCGCAAGTTTCGGAGGCTCCGCAACCCCAGCCCCTAGAAGCTTCAGCCGTTGGCCGTACAGTTTTGGAACTTGTAGCGCAGCCAGTTACATTAGACGAATCAGTAGAAGTAACTGGTCATCGTCCGCCCCCTGACAGTCGTCCCGACATTCAGGCAGACTAGTTGTTAAGATGTACCATTATTTAATGGGTTACTCTTAGCGTGCTATTAAGTAACAAAACCATGTCAAAGAATGTCAAATATCCATTAGTACGCAAAAGATTACTCGAGCTAATGAAAGCGGATCAAGAAGATCGCTCACCAGAAAACATAGCGCAAAATCTTACCAATCCAAATTTGACAGAAGATGAATGGATGGGACCAGACAGAGAGCGTGCGAGAGAGCTATTGGGGCTGCTAAAGCAAATACGAACTCCTAGCGTTCGCAATATTGGATTAGACGGCTCAAAGGCAGCATGGTTAATTGCACACCACAATATTGATTACCTCGATACAGGTAGTATCATGCTAAAAAAATGAAGTATTTATATTACAAGAGCAGGGATGATGTTTTTTATCAAGGTATACCATATTTAGTAGACAGACTTATGGTTTATAAGAACAACTGGGATAAAAGTAATCGGCAGTTGTACGGTACACAAGCGTATTATGACGATAAAGGCAAAATGTGCCGTTACTCTGTAATAAATCCCAACAAACTTGCCGAGCGTTTAAAAAAATTTGATCTGACCGTAGAAAATACTTGCATAGCCAATGAGTGAACTATTGCATACACCTAATAAGAATATACTTATAGCTTCAAGCTCTATAGACGAAACGGCATGGATGCCAGTCGCAAAAATTTTAGGCGAGAGGGGTTATGACGTAACTACCTATGAAGCCGATAAGGTAGCAGATGGCAGAGTCGCATTAGATATAACCATTGATCAAAAAAGCGGTATGAGCGTTAGCTATGACGGCAGACCGCTAAGACTCGATAAGATCTCATCTGCCTGGTATCGTAGGCCGACTATGTTCGCTGGAGAGCAACCAGACAAAGCTCGCCAGCTCAGCTTGGATACTGAGCGCAAGGTAATCCAATATTCTTTGTGGGATACCGTGCCTGAGCTTGCATGGTTAAGTGCGTCAGAACGTATCTTGCATGCCGAACATAAGCTTACACAACTCGTAACGGCTAGAGAGGTAGGATTTCAAATCCCTGACACCACAGTTGTTACAAATAGTTGGAACTCGATAGCTGAATCTTTGCCGCCCAAAATTATATTCAAGCCGTCATATGGCATGCTTTACGGCGACAATGAATTGAAGATGATTTACACGGCACCATTCGATAACAATCCTTCGGCATTACCTCTAAACAGCGTCCCTTTTCCAGGTTTTTGGCAACCTTATCTTCCGAAGGCGAAGGAGTGGCGTATAACGGTTGTCGGAGACCAGGCATTTGACGCGGCAATTTATACCGATGATACCGCCAAGATGATTGGAGAAAGCATCAGCTTGAGACAAAGGTTCAGTTCAAAAATGAAGCTTTTCCCGATGATCAAAAGGAAAAATGTTTTAGATATCTGGGTAAATTTGGGTTAAAGTTCGGTGCCTTTGATTTTATCGAGGATGAGGATGGCCGGATTACATTCCTAGAGTGCAATGCCAATGGCCAATATGGCTGGCTTGAAGATGAACTTGACCTTCCTATCTCTAATGCAATTGCTAGTGAATTGGCTAAGATCGCACAAAGCGTATAGAAGTGTAAAAAGTAGAACACCTAAAAGGGGGTATTCAGAATGATGGGTCTGTAAAGTATGTGGCGCGAAATCAATTGTCTTTTCGGGTTTGCCGCACAATGTTTTGGTATGCTACATAGATAAACAGAAAGGGATATATGCCAGGATTTTTTGAAGGTATGAAACGGGTCCTCAAGGGCCAGCCGGTATTCGACGAAAACGACAACCCTTCGGGCGCCACGCCGCCATCTCAGCCTGCCCAACAACAAACCCCCATGCCAACCGGCATCCAAAAGTACAAAGACGGCACTTTCCCCGTAGTTTACCTCAAGCGGCCCATCGTGCATTACAATGGCGACCGCATCGACGTATACTGCTACATTGCCAATAACTGGCCGGTAGAGGTGCTCGTAGACAAAATTCGCATTTTTGACACACGCCGCGAAATCGATATCTCGCTTCGGCCGCACCAAGAACGCGAAGTGTTAGTATATAGCGGCCCCAAAATCACTCGCGATTATTCAGAGGCGCTGTTAGACTACAAAACCATGCTCGAAGGCGACTATTTTGAATCCATCCACGACGTTCGGTACCGCTATCGTGGCGAGGACAAAACGTACGAAATAAGTGACGTCCGCTTGCGCTTGCCCATCCGCGACATCTACGGCTAAGCGTTGCGGTACGCCGCCAAAAATTGGTTGGCCTGTTGTTGGTCGCTGAGTGTGCGCGCCGCTGCATCTTGAATACCGGTTATGAGTTCGCTTACTACATTTTGTGGTGCGAGCACGCCCGTTCCGGCGATTTGCGCTTTGGCCTGCACCCCGCGCCGCTCAATGTCGTGGCACAATGCCGGTAGCACGTTTTGCCAAAAAACCCGCTCAAGTTGCTGAGTAAGCGCATCGAGTTGCGCTGAACCGCTCGGCACCTTGCCTGCCTGTAGGAGGCGGACGACAACATAACTTATGTGGCCGGCGCGCAAGTCGTCTTGCCAGTCGCGCAAGTCGTCGCTGAGCTGACGGATAAGCAGGTACTGTTGGAAGGCTTCGTATATGGCTTGGGAGGCTTTTGCTGGTGTTTTGGCCGCGGCAAGCACGCCCGTTACTGGTAGGCTATGCGTAATCGACCGCTGGTACAAGAAGCGCAAGTCTTCGTAGTCAGGCAAGGCGGCAATATTTATCGTGCCATTGCTTATGGTGAACCGGCAGTTTGCGATTTCCCAAGCATTGGCCGCGTCGATGGTGTGGAACAAATCGGCGGCGAACGTTTGGAATGTGGCATCTTTTGGCAGCGCGGCCTGAAACGAAGCGACTGACTTGCGAAGTGCTACGTTTGCGGCCGGCAGCATGGCGGGCTCGCCTTCGTCGTCCAAAAAGTCGTCGTAAATAGTGTAGGCCATCCAGCCGTAGGTATTTGCCATGTCGAGTGACCGCAAGGTTTTTGGGGTAATCTTTGACGCCGAAACAAGTGCTGGAGCCAACCGTGCGGCTAGCGCGCCAATCTCGTTTCCGACGTCGGCCCGCTGAATTTTGGCAAAAATACGCTGCAAGTTTTGGGCAAGCAGGGGCGGCATTTTTTGGATATCGGCAGCGATAGTCCGATAGGCGGCGCTGCTTTTAGCTCGTGCCGGGATACGGGGATTGGCAACTTTGCCGCGCACTTGCTTGAGCGCCATGAGCGCCGGCAGCGTATATCCAGCCGCAGGATCGGGCAATGGCTCCTGCGCCGCCCGCTGGATGTAGGCGTCTAATTTGGGCAACGGCTGCGCCACGAAACGGACAAAACGGGTGATCGCTATATTGGTCGCCAAATCCACTGTGCCGTCATGGTTTTTGTAAGGCCCGCCAATCACTATCTCGTGGTCAACCAGATAACGGATGGCGTGGGCAAGTAGGGCTTTTGGTACTGTCGTTTGGTCGTACGCGCCTAGGCTTGCAAGCACTTCGAATGTGGCCTGCGCGCTCACCCGCTTTGGATTTTGGAATGGTTCTTTGGCAATGGCGGTTACGAGCCACTGCGCCAACCGCTGCCGGGCGTTTTGGGTGTTATCGATTTGGCATAAGGCATCGAGTAGCTGCGCATGCAGCAAAAGAACGGCGCTGTTTACAATGGCCACTTGCCCGTCGGTTTTGAGGTTGAGAACCGTAAAACGGCCATCGTGCTGCTGGGTGGCCAAGATGGACGCAAGGTCGGCTTTAGAAGCTCCGGAGCGTGTCTTATTCACGCGGTATCCCGTTGAGCGTCACGCGGAATACCGTGTGCCCAACCTTACTCGTAACGTCTATCGTACCAGCAAAATATTCTTCCACAATTTGCTTGACCGTGAACAGGCCGATACCCATGCCTTGTTGTTTGGTACTGTAAAACGGTTCGAAAATGGTTGATTTTTTGGCGGCAGGAATGCCCTTGCCGTTGTCTTCTACGAGCAGGGTTACGGCGCCGTTGCCGGTGGCGCGCACCACAATAAGCACTTGTTTTTTGTCGGTTTTGGCGTCCTGGCAGGCTTCGATGGCGTTGGCGGCAAGGTTGGTGACGATCTGGCGAAAACGGCTCGGGTCGCCATGCAAAGTAATGGGGCGTTTTTTGGCGGTATCTTTGGTGCGCGACAACTGTACGCCAGCAAGCCGGGCATTGTGTTGCAAAATTGCTACCACCTTATCGGTCTCGCGCAAGGCATCGAAGGTGGCAAGTTGTACCTTGCCGTTCAGGTGCTCGTAGGCGCCTTGCACCATATTGTCGATGTATTCGATGTGCTTTTTGGCGCGCCGTACGAGGTCGGAGGAGTGGTATTTTTCTTCCATGCCCTCGATGTCGATGCTGAGCGTGGCCAAATGGTTTGCGACGTCGTGCATCAGGCTGGTGCTATATTGCCCGAGCTGTGCAAACCGCTGAAGTTGTTTGGTTTTTTCGAGTTGGGCGGTTTGCAGGGCTTTGGTGCGCTCGATCACCTTGGCTTCAAGGAGTTCTTTTTGGCGGGTGAGCGCAGCTTCGGCGCGAAGCGCTTGCCCAAGTGCTTGGTCAGTCTGCCGGTTAAAAAGCCACGAGCTTACCCCGAGCATACTAAATGCTAAGCAGTACCCCGCTAGGTCACTCAATTTTGCTGGTGATCTTTGCCAAAGCGTGTCGGGATGAATAAGACCTTGCATGGTGGCAAGTTGCAGACAGGTGAGCGCGGCCACGCTGAGCGCCAGCAGATACAACGAATACCGTGCCCCGAGCAGCATACCGGCAAGGACGATCACCACTGCATAAAGCAAAATACCCATCGGCAAGCCAATACTCCAGCGCGCCGTCATGAGTGTGGCGAAAAGCTCGTACATTATCAAAATGCCAAACGCCGCCCAAAAGAGGCGGCGGATTTTTACGAGGGCAAACAGCCCGACAACAATAAGGATAACCCCAAAGTTAATAATAAGCCGCGACAGCACAAAGTGATAACCGGAGAAATAGCCGAAGCAGAGAATAAGTGCGCTGAGTGATGCAGTGACAAGCGTGGCGACCAATATTACATTGAGTACGAGTCCGCGGCGACGTAAATCTTCGTCTTTGAGGCGCGCCGCCAAAAGTAATTTTTTAAATCCATGAAAAGTCCCGCGCATAATGTGTACGACTGGGGCGGCAAAAGGCCGCCCCACACGTTCCCCGTTCTGTTAAGCTTCTTTCATTGTCCCGCTAAGCCTGACTCATTTTACCACATCCAAGGTTGTGCTACCTCGACCGCTTTTCTCAGTAGAGTTTCGATTGCTGTCTCGGTCCGAACTGACTCATCAGTTAAAATTGCTGTTAGTACGCTGTCCATGCGCCCCCTTAATGTTATTATTTTACGTCGTCTAGAACGTAACCAATGCCATATGCCGTTTTTATGAGCGGCACGTCAAATGGACGATCGACTTTGTCGCGGAGATGCTTGATGTGCACATCCACGGTGTTATGCCAACCGCCTTTGCTCGATTCCCATACGTGGTCAAAAATCATATCACGGGTAACTGCTCGACCCCGGTTGCGGGCGAGATATTCCAAAATGTCGAATTCTTTGCGTCGCAGCGTGATGTCTTGATCGGCACGCTTTACGCGGCGCCGGCCGCTGTCGATGATGAGGTCGCGCACCTTGAGGACGGGGCTGGTGTATACGGTCGGTGTGCGACGCAGTAGTGCGCCAATGCGGGCGCGTAGTTCGGCTAAGGCAAACGGCTTCATGAGGTAATCGTCGGCACCTATGTTTAACAACTCGACGCGGTTTTGGACACTGTTTACTCCGGTCAAAATAAGAATGGGTGTTTTGATGCCGGCGGCGCGGATTTGCTTGCATACTTCGCTGCCGAGCGCGTCGGGCAGGCCAATGTCAAGCAGGATAACGTCGCTGTGCGAAATGGAGGCTTGGTGTAAGCCTTCCTTTGCCGTGGCGGCGGACTCAATAACAAAGTCCTTCCCTAAGAACTCCTTGAGGCTTCGGGTGAGCGCACGATTGTCATCGATAATCAGTAGTTTCATGTCATACCCATTATACCGCCTTTAATGGTAACAGTCGGAATATTAAATAGTCATTAATTTTTATGATAGCCGTCTTTTTGGTGGCTAAACAGGAGTGTTCATGGCAAGGGTGACTTGGGCGGCAGTTAGGGCGGTACTGAAGACGCGGACATCATCCACCACGACGTTCGTGGGGTAGGGACTGACGGTATTCCAACCAGCAACCCAAAAAGCATCGCCGGTTGCTACCGTTCCAGAGCTGGTTGTTGAGGCGGCTATTGTGCCGTCTTTGTAAAGCTTGAGATTGGTACCATCGTAAGTCATTGCAATATGCGCCCACGTACCCACCGTCAAGGCTGATCCGTTCAAGGCAATAAGCGAGCCGCCAATACGAACGTCAACCTGCAGAACGTTTGAGGTGCCAAAATCGGCGCGCTGTGTAAAGAAAGTAACGTCACTGTTGCCGCCATTGTCGATGAATCCGAGGGCAAACCGCGTAGTACCGCTCGTTAAGTCAAGTGGTTTGATCCACGCCATGACTGTTATGGCGGCCGTGGGTGCAAGCAGGGCGGTGCTTGCGCCGCTTGTGGCACTGGTGTTGGTGAGGGCTGCTCCAGTGTGCCCGCTGGCTGTCCAGGTGGCGTTGTTGAGCGTGAGTGTATGCGCATTACCTGAGGAGTCGGCCGCGGTGGTGCCAGTATTTTCGTTCAGGTTATAGGCGGCGACCGCGGCTGGCAATGTCACAAGGTTGCGGTTCATGACAAACGCGCTACGGGCAGAACCAAGCACTAGAAACCTCCTGGGCCTGTCGTGCCGTACCAGGTGGTGCCACCGTCAACGGTATCGAGCAAAATTTTGTCCATTTTGCTGGCAGTGGTAGTGAGTGTCGGTGCGCCGGCAGTACCCCATTTAACAGAGGCTGGCCAGGTGATAGTGCGCGAACCGGTCGCGTCTTGGAAGACATAAATAAGGAGTGAGCGGTACGCTCCGCTCGAAGGGCTCGTGAGGGTAATGGTGCAGTTGGCCGTAAGCGTGAGCTTTTGGACGTTGCCATTGGCAAGGTCGAGCGTTTTGGCTGAGCCAGAGTTGCCGGCGTCAAAGTACGTTTCGCCACCACCGTTGGTGACGGTTGTGCGGGCGGCCAGGTCGGTGGTGAGGCTGGCGATGTCGCCCTCTACGAGTGTAACGACACCCGTTTTGCCAGCCACGCTGGTAACGGGTGCGCTCGGCGTTGTTGTCCAGGTGCCATCCCCGCGAAGATACGTGGTGGTGTCGGCCGTGCCCGACCCGAGTTGCGCAGTGGGAACGTGTGTAGAGCTGTTGAGGCCGGCGTAGCCGTTGGCCACGCCTTTGTTGGCCGTTTGCTCGGCACCGGTAATGCGGGAATCATTGCCTTGGGCGGCGGTACCTGCCGTGGAGCCAAAGCTTACGGCAAATGTACGGTCGGCAGAAAGATCGCCACCGCCAGTCAAGCCAGAACCGGCGGTGAGGGTGCGCGAAGTCGGCGCTTTGGCAGCCAGGTCGGCGGTGAGGTTGGTGACTTTGCTTTCCGAAATAGCGCTCACGTCGGCATCGACGATGTTCAGGGCGGCCAGTTTGCTTTTTGCGATAGCCGCACCGGCAGCTACCTTGGCGTCGGTAATGGCGCCAGCCGAAATGATCGGGGCGGCCGCCGCAGTACCAGTGCCGCCTAAGTCACCAGCAAGCTGTACCAATCCCTTGCTTGAGGTTGTGGCGTCGGGCGAGCCGGCCACCGAGGTCCATGCAAACCCGCCAGCTGCCGCCGAAGCTTTGGTAAGTACTTGGCCATCAGAGCCGCTGCCGGTGTTCAGCTTTGCGTTAGTAATCGTGCTGTCTTGTATTTTGGCGCCAGATACAGAATTGTCTTGGAGTGCGGCAGAATCAACCGCGCCAGCCTTTACCGTCCCGTCCCCGTTGTGCGAGACAGCCAGATAATCGTTGAGCAATTGCCCCCACGAGCCGTCGTCTCCTCCTGGTTGTGGTAATCGAGCCATATTTTTATCTCAGCTTAGTTATCGCTAATGTTGTATAAAAGTAAGTATAGCAAAGTGCTTATGGCTACGCCAAGTAAATTAATTATTTTTTACAACTAAAGTGAGCAAAGCTTCAGCTTCGGGTGGTCCGGAAGAGCCGCGTTTATATGTGTGCAGATCGTGGCCGTCCTTTTTCCATTCCTGAATGACGTTTTCGATGATGCGCCAACTGGCAAGTACTTCGTCGCTCGTTGCAAACAGAGTTTTGTCACCGCGGAATGCGTCCATGAGTACGCGTTCGTAGGCGTCGGGCTGCGCCGCCAGGCCAGCGAATGATTCATCGTAGTCGAAGTCCATTTGCACTGGTTCGACTTCTTCGGTGAAGCCGGGTTTTTTGGCGAATAGTTGCAGCGAAATACCTTCATCGGGTTGGATGCGGATGGTCAGGACGTTCTCTTTGGCTAAGTGGTCGGTGGTGGCGATCACCAACCGGATTTCTACCACCTTTTTGACAAGCGCCTTGCCGGTGCGGAGTACAACGGGCACGCCGCGCCAGCGTTCGCTATCAATTTTGAGGCGGATAGCGGCGTAGGTTTCGGTGTTGCTGTCGGGGTTGGCTACTTCGGCGCGGTAGCCTTCGTACTGGCCGCGTACGGCCGCGGTAGCGACTTTGTTGGGCGCAATTGGCATGATGTCTTGCAAAAGCGCCAGCTTGCGGCGGTGGATGGCGTTCGAGGTGAGCGCCGACGGTTCGTCCATGGTGGTGAGCGCCAGCAATTGCAAAAGGTGGCTTTGGATAAGGTCGCGTAGCGCCCCGGTTTGTTCGTAAAACCCTATGCGGCCTTCGATGTCGATAGATTCGGCCGCGGTAATAGTGATGCTACTGATCGAACGCCGGTCCCAGATTTGCTTAAAAATCGGGTTCTGGAAGCGAAATGTCAGGATGTTTTGCGCGGTCTCTTTGGCCAGGTAATGGTCGATGCGGTAAATTTGTTCTTCGCTAAAATGCCGCCCCAGCGACGCGATTAACTCTTGTGCTGATCGCAAGTCGTAGCCAAACGGTTTCTCTATGAGCAGCCGCGCACTGCTGCCGTGTTTGCAGGCTTTATTGAGGCCGCCCTGACCCAATTGGTCGATCACCGGCTCAAAACTTTGCGCTGGAATTGCCAGGTAAAACAGGCGGTTTAGGCACATGCCGGCCTCGTCTTCGATTGCGGCGAGCCGCTGGTTTAGCTGCAAGTATGCTTCGGGCTGCAATAGGTCCATTTCAATAATTTCAACCCGCTCGCCCAGCGCTGTCAGTGCTTGGGGGTTGGCTTTTTTGCCGGTTTCCTCAACGGCCGTCCGCACGCGCTGTAACAGTTCGGGCACGGTAATGCCATGTCGCGTAACGCCCACGATGCGCAGTTGCGCCGGCAACAACCCTTGGTCTGACAAATAATACAGTGCGGGCAATAACTTGCGGTGCGCCAAGTCACCCGTAATACCGAAAATAATCAGTGTTGAGGGTTCTAAGGTGACGGCGACGTTGGCTTGCGTGTCCATATGTTTACTTGTTGAGTTTGTGCCCTCCAAAGGCGTTACGCATGGCGGCTAACACTTTGGTGCCGAAATTGATGCGCCCCTGGCCACTGGCGATGCGCACGTCAAAAGCGGATTGAATGGCGGGCATGGCAAAGTTTTGGCTTTTGGCGACCTCGAGCGTCCAGCGTGCTTCGCCGGATTCGGCCACGTAGCCGTCGATACCTTCGAGTGTTGGGTTCTCGGCAAAAATGTTCGCGGTCAGGCCATTGAGCTCGCTCTGGATGATGCTGCCGTGCTGCCAGACGTCGGCGATGGCCGCTAGGTCGAGACCGGGGTAGTCCTTGCCGTCTTTGAGAAGGCGCCAGCCTTCGGCATACGATTCCATCATGCCGTATTCGATGGCGTTGTGGATCATTTTGACGTAGTGCCCGGCGCCATGCGGGCCAAAGTGCTTGTAACCGTTTGGCTGGGCGAGCGCTTGGATGAGCGGCTCGACAGCGGCAAAGGCTTGTGGTTCGCCACCGATCATCATGGAAAACCCATGCTCCAGGCCAAGGACGCCGCCGCTGGTGCCGACATCAACGAGCTCCACGCCGGCGTACTTACAAAGTGAGGCGCGGGCGCGGGTGAGCCGAAAGTCGGAGTTGCCGCCGTCAACAATGATGCTGTTTTTGGGCAGTACGGCAAGCAGGCCGTTAATTTCTTCGTCAACAGCTTGTGCCGGAATCATCAGCCAAACTATCGCTGGCGTGCCGAGTTTCTGCGCGAGATCTTGCCGACCGCTTGCCGATACGGCGCCCAGCTTGCCAGCCGCTTCGACTGCCGCTTGGTCTAAATCGGTTACGACTACCTCATGCCCGGCTTGCAAAAACCGTGCCACTATCTGTCCGCCCATTTTCCCCAGGCCAACCAACCCTACCCTCATGCATCTTCTCCTATTTGGTCGCTATAAATCCAGGTGTCGCGGATGTGTTTGAGCAACTGCGCCGGTTCGAGTGCGGGCGGCAAATTGCGCCCGAGGTTTTTGAGCGGTTGCAGTTTGGCGCTACCCATGGCATACACAATGGCTGTATTGATTTTTGCAAAAAACACCGGGGTTATAGTGATGCGCGGATAGTCTGACGCCTGGTAAAACGCTACTTCGGCGGCGGCATTGACGGCCGAGCTGTTAGGCAAAATCCCGGCAGTGTGGCCGTCGGCGCCGATGCCGAACAGGCCGATCACATAGGTGTTGTCGTCGATGGTTTCGTTTAAAAGCTGTTCGTAGTTACTGGTTGTCTTGATGACGTCCGCGCCAATGAGCATGGGGTAGCAAAAGGTGCTGGCGTCGTCGAAGCCGGCATCGATAAGCTGCTTCCAATTGCTGTCGGCGTGGCCGGTGGGACCATAGCGTTCGTCAATCTGCATGACTATGAGGCCTTCAGTAGTCTGTAGTAACCGTTGCGCCTCGACGGCTACAGTAATCGCCGAGCCTCCCGAAAGCAGCCATACCACTTTCTTTTTCTGGGCCAATTGGACGTTGATGAGATACGCGAGCTTTTGCGCTGCAGCGGTCGTGTCAGTCGTTTTCACAAGATGCATGTCTCCAGTGTACCATGCTGTATAATTCGGACTATGCTGACCTTTGCCAAGCCGCACGCCGAAAAAGCACTCAAGCCGCTCGGACGGCTGCTAAAAAACGTAAATCCTAATGTCATTACACTATTTGGGCTCGTATTTCCGGTGGTGTTTTTTGTGCTCATCTTGCACAAGCAATACGTTTGGGGGCTCGTGGCGATTGTGCTTTGTGCGGGGGATATGCTCGACGGCATGGTGGCGCGTATGCAAAACAAGGTGACGGCGTTCGGCGGGTTTTTGGATTCAACCATCGATCGGTTTGCTGACTTCGTCATGCTTGTGGCATTCGGCTACGCGGGTTTGGTGGGTTGGAATATTGTGCTGCCGCTGGTGATGTGCACGTACCTGATTAGTTACATCCGTTCCCGCACCGAGCTTGCCGCCAAATACCAGTTGGTTGCCGCTGTGGGCATTTTGGAACGTACTGAGCGGTTTATCGGGTTGTTTGCGGGGTTGTTGTTATTTGCGGTTTTTCCGAAGATGCATGTTTTAGGGCAAAACCTTATGGCGGTGACGTTTGCGGCTTTGCTCGTGTTGTCGGTGGTGACAGTGGCACAACGCGTCGTTTTTGCATATAAACATCTTGATTAACTGCTTGCCCAAATGGACTGGTTTCAGTTATGCTAGTGTTTAAGAGGTTGTTATGGAGAGCAAGACTCGGAGCGCGCCAACACTGCCAGACCATCCGGCGTTTACGCCACCGCAAGTGGTACATCCTATTGGCCGGGTTTTCTTGGGGTTGTTTGCGACATTAGTGATCGCTGGTGCGGCCTACGCCATTTACGTATTCGAGCATAAGCGGGTGGTCGATTTGCAAGCCAGGGAAAAAGACTTGCAATCGCAGGTCATTTCGTTGCAGAATCAGGTCGCGGCCGAAAAGGCCGGAGGTAACTAAGGTGGAACAAGAGCATCCAAAGCTAGAGATGGGTGAACACTTTCACGCCAAGCATGCGCATAAATATGTGGCGGCGTATTTGTTTATCGTGGTTTTGCTGGCAGTGACCGGTGGCGTCTATGCTTGGCAACATAAAAAGGCCGAGCAGCTTACGGCACGGGTAGACAGTTTGAAGGCGCAAAGGGTGGCGCTCATCAAACAAATGGCTACTATTGCCGACCAAAAAGCTACCGCTCCAGCTACCGGCCTCAAATCTTATTGCGATACGACGCACGGCCCGTGTTTCCGCTATCCCGCAGCTTGGACGCTTAACGCCAGTAAGGTCACAACGAATGGGGTCGCGCAAACGATTGCCACTGTTACCGACCCCGATAAGTTAGTGCAAGTCACCTACAGCAATCCGTTTTCACCCCGGGCGGCAGGCAATTTTTACACGCAACAGGTGGTCGGCCTCGGGTCGAGTGGCGCTGGTCCCGCGTTGGCGCTCAAAATTGTGGGCGGTTACTTTACCGATAGCGCGCCGTATGCGCCCTTTTACGAAGTCGTCGACGATCCGTCTGTCTTTCAGCCTGGCAAAGTAACAAGTGGGGTTTTTGCTACGCAATTTACCGGCAAAAATAACCAGGTCGTGCACTTCCAAGCCATTCCTTCGGCCGGAGATTTTTCTACGGCCGCTAAAACGCAAGCGTGGTTTAGCACTGACGCCGCTAAGGCGGCGCTCACGGTGCTGCAGTCGCTGTACTACAAATAAAAAACATTTATAATAGACGGCATAACAAGGGGTGGGGATGTTCACAAAAAAAACAATGCACGATATAGAGGTGAGCGGCAAGCGCGTACTGCTGCGTGCTGATTACAACGTCCCACTGAATGACGACGGCACTATTGCTGACGACTACCGCTTGCAGCAATCACTGCCAACCGTACGGGCACTGCTCGAAAAGGGTGCGAAACTTGTCATTTGCTCACATCTCGGCCGTCCAGATGGCAAAGCCGATACTAAGTTGAGCTTGGCGCCAGTGGCCAAACGCCTGGGCGAACTGCTTGGGCAAGAGGTGCAGTTCGTGACCGATTGCGTCGGGCCTGCCGCAGAAAAAGCCGCCGAAGGATTGCAGGATGGCCAGGTGTTGCTACTCGAAAACCTACGTTTTCACTCCGAAGAAGAACAAAATGATGACGGCTTTGCCGCGCAGCTCGCTAAGCTGGCTGAGGTGTTTGTACAGGACGGCTTCGGCGTTGTGCATCGCGCCCACGCCAGCACCGACGCCATCACGCATCACCTGCCCAGCGTCGCCGGTTTGCTGCTCGAAAAAGAGGTCGACACCATTACAAACGTGATGGAAAACCCAACCCGGCCGCTCGTGGCCATCGTGGGCGGCGCCAAAATTTCCGACAAAATCGACATCCTCAACCGGTTTATAGACCTCGCCGATGTGGTGGTGGTAGGCGGTGCCATGGCCAACACCTTTTTGGACGCAAAGGGTGTAAAGGTGGGCAAGAGCTTGGTCGAGGAGGACGATCTTGGACTGGCGCGCGACATCATTGCAAAGGCCGAAGAAAAATCAAAAAACCAGCACTTTGTGTTTTATTTGCCGCAAGATGGTGTGGTGGCGACTGCGATCGAAAAGTCTGCCACGACACGCATTGTTGATTGGGATGCGCACGTCATTGCCGACATCGAAAACTACCCCAAAATCCCGCCAGAACGCAGCCGCACTATTGCCGACGACGAAATGATCCTCGATATCGGGCCGTTTTCGGGCGCTTTTGTGGCCGGTTCATTGCAGCTCGCGAATACGGTGGTGTGGAATGGCACTATGGGAGTCACCGAAACGCCAGCCATGAGTGGACCGGTGGGGCCGTTTGCGCACGGTACCGAACTCATCGTGGAAGCTATGCTTGGTGACTGGGGTCATAAGCCTTTTAGCTTGGTTGGCGGCGGCGATACTGTGGGTTATGTGGAGGGCCGCAAATTGGTCGGCTCATTCAATCATGTTTCCACCGGTGGCGGGGCAAGCCTCGAACTCATGGCGGGTCGCAAACTTCCCGGCGTCGAAGCGCTTATGGACAAGTAAGTAGTAAAGAATGCTACAATAAACCTTAAGAAGTTTAATATGAAAAAATTTCTGATTGCCGGTAACTGGAAAATGCACTTGAACGCCTCGCAGGCGAGTTTGCTAGTGCACCGATTGCAGGAGCGCGTGCGGATCCATCGTGATGTTGA
Organism: Saccharimonadales bacterium (SeqCode); assembly: GCA_035276765.1. Lineage (GTDB taxonomy): Bacteria > Patescibacteriota > Saccharimonadia > Saccharimonadales > UBA4665 > DATASD01. The sequence goes on along the minus strand of DATELH010000001.1, from coordinate 32,678 downwards.
GGTTGTCCTTGCACCATCGATGCTTACCTTGCAGCCGCTAAGTCTGCAGATCGACCGGCGTAAATTTCGCCTGGCCGCCCAGGACGCCTACTTTAAAGACGAGGGCGCATACACCGGCGAAGTCTCGTTTACTATGCTCCGCGACCTCGTGCACTACGTCATTATCGGCCACTCCGAGCGCCGCATCTATTTCCACGAATCACTCGAAACCATCCGCGACAAGGTTCAGGCCGCTATCCGCAATGATATCTCACCCATTTTGTGCGTTGGCGAAACGAGCGAAGAGCACCGCCAGGGCGAAACCAAACAAGTGCTACACGACCAAGTCACGACCGCGCTTAGCAATCTCACCTCTGAAGAAATCCACAATGTGGTTATTGCTTACGAGCCGGTTTGGGCAATTAGCACGTTTGAGGGCAAGCTTGCAAGACCGCACGAGGTCGAAACCGCCCTCAAATTTATCCGTCATCAGATTGAGGAATTGTACGGCCAAAAGGCGGCTAAGGCCGTGCGCATTTTGTATGGCGGCAGCGTAGACGACCACATTGTAAGCGGATATTTGGAACTTGAAGACTGCGACGGCGCCCTCGTGGGCGGCGCCAGCCTGAATCCTTACAAATTTGCCAACATAGTCGATGCCGCCTATCGCCTCCAACACGAGCAAGCCGATGCCGCAAAATAAACCCAAAGACACGAAGCCCAAATCCACCAAACCAAAAGTATTTGATGTGAGCAAGCCGGGCGGCAGCGCGCCGACTTCGAGTGCGCGGCCACTCATTGTGACGCACCGGCCTATGGTGCAAGACCCGATGGTCACCAAGCTGCCCGTCGACGACCCTTTGTCGCCAACGGAGGGCGCCCCTGAAGTGCCCAAAACACTCCTAAAAACGCAAAAGATCAAGTTGCAGCCCAGCCCAGCAGCCATTCAGGAACTTGCTGAGCGCGCTGCGGCCGAACATGCGGCAGACCCGACGCCACCACCAGAAAAGACGGCCGTTGTTGACGCACCGGCAAGTGTTTCGTCGTCCTCATTGTCGGATAGTAGTATGGGCGACCTGAACCCTGCAAAACCAACTCCGGAAGTAGCCCCAGCCGAACCTGTCTCCTTGGCGCCCGCCGAAAAGCCAGCGCCACCACAGCCCACACCTGAAACGCCAACGGACGAGGAAATGCTGGTAGCGCCGCAATCCCTTGTTGTCGAAACGCCATCGCAACCTGAACCCAAAACAGAAGAGCAAAAACCGGCCGAGCAAGCGCCATCCTCTAAAAATGCCACCGAACAGGCTTCCAAAAGAGAGGCTGAAAAAGAAGTCGACCTCGAGGTCCAGCGCAAACAAGCATACGAACAGGTTATTGACAGTCATAAGTATTATGTGCACATTAGTTCGCCCACCAAAAAACGCTCCATGCGCCTAGCGGTGGTCGGAGCGATTATCATCATTTTGGTGGCGGTGGGGTGCGTGGACGCCATGCTTGACGCCGGCGTACTCACACTTTCGGGCGTGCCGCACACTCACTTTATTAAGTAGCAATATTTGGAAGTGCCCAACCGGCCCACCTATTCCCTCGAAACCGTTTCCGCGCGGTAAGCTGCCTGTCGAGCCTGTAGTCTCGCCAGACCAGCTTCCGGCTGCACTTCGCCCGAGTTTCTCGGGGAATAGGTGGGCCGGCTGGGCGCTCATAATTATTGAGGCGGACTACCGGAGTGGGGCTCGCCTCATAGAATAGCCGAAATTACAGCAGTAAGCGGTAGCAGTTTTTGCTACAATACCACCGTGTTAGAAGATCTTTTAACGGGGCTTAATCCAGAGCAGCGCCGCGCCGTCGAAACCACTGACGGTCCGTTGCTGATTCAGGCTGGCGCTGGCTCGGGCAAGACCAAAACCCTCACCCACCGCATCGCCTACCTCATTGCCTCCAAAAAAGCCACGCCCTACAACATTTTGGCTGTCACGTTTACCAACAAAGCGGCCAAGGAAATGCGCGAGCGCGTGGCCGCGCTGCTGGGCGACAACGCTGCGAACCGCAGTTTTATGCCCTACATGGGCACCTTTCACTCTATTTGTGTACGCATTTTGCGCCAAGACGGCGAGCATGTGGGCATTCCGCGCAGCTTTGTCATTTTTGATGAGTCCGACCGCCAAGCCGCGATTAAACGTGCCAGTAAACAGGTAATGATCGACGAAAAAGCCTTTCCGCCGCGCGTGCTCGGCAGCCTCATTAGTAGCGCCAAAAACGAAATGATCGGTCCCGCCGAATACGCCGGCACGGCCACGAGCCCGGCGCAGCGCGCCGCCGCACAGGTGTACCCGCTATACGAAACTATCCTCAAGGAAGCGTCGGCGCTCGACTTTGACGACCTCATTAACCGCACGGTGCGCATGTTGCAGACCCAGGGCGAAATCCGAGCAAAATGGCAGAACCAGTTTCGCTACATCATGATCGACGAGTACCAAGATACTAATGCCGCGCAGTATCATCTGGTTAAGCTACTCACCAACGCCGACAAAAATATTGCCGTGGTGGGCGATGACTGGCAAAGCATTTACAGTTGGCGGGGGGCAGATTTCCGCAACATTTTGAACTTTGAGCGCGATTACAAAAACTGTGCCGTCATCAAGCTGGAGCAAAACTACCGCAGTACCAAACATATTTTGGACGCGGCGCATGCCATTATCACCAAAAACGAACAGCGCTCCGACAAGCAGCTTTGGACGGAAGCTGTCGCCGGCTTGCCGGTGCAAATGGTGCAAGTTGCCAACGAGCGCGCCGAAGGCGACGCTATTGTACGGCGCATTCGGAACGCCGTGGATGGCGGCTATCGGCGCTACAACCATTTTGCGGTGTTGTACCGCACCAACGCCCAGAGCCGCTCGGTAGAAGAAACGTTTATGCACTACGGCATTCCGTACCGCATCGTTGGTGGACAACGTTTTTACGACCGCAAGGAAATCAAAGATATTGTGGCGTATTTGCGCTTGGTTTACCAACCCGAAGACCGTGTCAGTTTTGAACGCATCGTGAATGTGCCCACGCGCGGCATCGGCGCAAAATCGGTCGAGAACTTTTTTGCGTGGCAGCAGGGCCAGGGCTACTCGCTCGAACAAGCGCTTACCGAAGCCGCCACTTGCGGCACGGTGACGGGCAAGGCCAAAAAAGGCTTGATGGAGTTGGGTGACATGCTGGTTGTGTTGCGCGAACTTATTGATGAAACCACGCCAGCGGCGCTTATTGACTCGCTGGTGCGGCGCATCGACTACCTGCAATATTTGTCCGATGGCACGCCGCAAGGCGAATCGCGCCAAGAAAATGTAAAAGAACTTATGGGTGTGGCACAGAGTTATCAAGAGGTCGGGCTGGCCAGCTTTCTAGAAGAAATTTCGCTGGTGAGCGATGTAGACCAAGCCGACTTTGATGGCAACGCCGTGACGCTCATGACACTGCACGCCGCCAAGGGCTTGGAGTTTCCGGTGGTGTTTATGACGGGCATGGAGGAGACGATTTTTCCGCATTCCCGCGCGCTGTACGACCAATCCGAAATGGAAGAAGAACGCCGCCTGTGTTATGTGGGCATGACGCGCGCCCGAGAAGAGCTTTATATGTCGTACGCTTCGTCGCGCATGCTGTATGGTGGCGTACAACACAATCCGCCGTCGCGCTTCTTGAGTGAAATCGACGCCGAGTTTACGGCGAGTGACCAAGGTTTTGAGTATTCATCCTGGGGCTCGAGCGGATCAGACCTACCGTTCTCGGGGCCGCTGGCGCGCGGGGAATCGCCTGACGAACCCCAGGTTTCGCCAGATCGATTCTCCGGCTCCGTTTGGGCGGGGGTGAGCCCCGAGAACGGTAGGTCTGATCCGCTCGAGCCCGTGATGGTGCCTGCCGATGAGCCACGCTATGTGCCCGAGCTGAACGAGGGCGACACCGTACGGCACAGCCTGTTCGGCACCGGCACTGTGGTGGAGCTCGACGGCGATAACGCCACCATCTATTTCAAGGGCAAAGGCGCCAAAAAACTAAACATCGGCTTCGCACCGCTCGAGAAACTATGAGCAAACGGGCGTGGCGCGCCATCGGCATTGGACTGTTTTGGCTGTTGTGGCCAGCGCTCATTGTATACATAAACCGCAGCGAACGCGCGCGCATCTTGGTGGTGCATGGCGACGAGCTGTTGCTCGTAAAGCCGTGGCTGGGAGCGGGCAGTTGGGGATTGCCGGGCGGCGGGCTGCATCCTGGTGAGCCGGTTTTGGATGCTTGTTTGCGGGAACTCCGCGAGGAGACGGGCATTAGCCTTCAGAAAGCCCAGGTCAAAAACCTGTTTTCGGGCACTTACAAAGAAAGAGGCTTCCGCTACCGGTGCCACTATTTTGTTGCCGAATTATCCGAAAAACTACTCGTCACCACGCAAAGGCTGGAGATTGCCGAATACGCGTGGGTAAACCGCCACAAACTCAACCCAAAAACCTGCCAGTCCGATACGCTCACCACTGTTACGGCTTGGTTTGAAACGTAGGGTTTGTTACAATATTTCCTAGCTCGGTCCGAGGTAGTTGTGTTTATTTTTGCGCTTTATACGGCCACGGCGAGCGGTTATTATGCGCAAGCGACTCAGACTTTTTCAGAAAAAGTACGTGGCCCGAAACCAGGCTCACGTTCGGAAACTAAAAAAAATAGGCCGCCATCCAATGTTTGCCGTGCCGGTGGTGACATTTGTGGTGCTTTTGATGTTGGTGGTTGTAGGGATCGTCGTTTTTAGCGGCGGCCATCCGACACTCGTACACAGCGACTCACATATTGTGCTTGTGTCGCACGACAACCAAGAGCAGACCGTGCCAACGCGCGCTGCCACGGTGGGCGAACTGCTGCCCAAGATCGGCATTACCCTAAACAAAGGCGACGTTGTGGAGCCGAGCGTGGATACGGCAATTGCTGATGACAATTTTCGGGTGAATGTTTACCGTGCCACACCGGTCACGATTGTTGACGGGAGCCAGCGGACGGTGACGTTCAGCGCGGCTACCACTGGACGCAGCATCGCCAAACAGGTTGGTGTGGCGGTGTACCCCGAAGATAAGGTGAGCTTGGAGCCCACACAAAACTTTGTGCTCGACCAGAGCATCGGGGCACGTGTGGTCATTGACCGTGCGGTGCCAGTCAACCTCAATTTGTATGGCACGCCGGTTGCGACTCGCACGCACGCCAAGACGGTAAAAGATTTGCTGCAAGAAAAGAATATCCGGCTCGCGGCCGACGACAATGTGCAGCCGGGACTCGACGCGCTACTCAGTCCGAACGCGCAAGTGTTTGTGTCGCGGCACGGCATTCAGATTGTGAGCGTACAGGAACAAATCCCCATGCCCGTGCAGACCATCCAAGACGACAGTTTGAGTTTTGGGACAACGGCGGTACGCCAGCAAGGCGCAGCAGGTACGCAGGTAACAACCTACCAAGTGCAGACGGTGAATGGCCGCGAAGTGAGCCGCCAACAGATTCAACAGGTAGTTACCATGCAGCCCGTGACGCAGATCGTCGCGCAAGGCAAGGCGGTGCAGATTCCGAGCGACAAACAAGCTACCATGCGCTTGGCTGGCATTAGTTCTGATGACTTTGCGTATGTGGATTATATCGTGAGCCATGAATCCGGCTGGTGCCCAACCAAACTACAGGGCCAGTACGGCGGTTGTCCGGCATATCCGCCTGCTTCAATCCCGTCGGGCCTCGGCTATGGTTTGGTGCAGGCCACGCCGGGCGGCAAGATGGCTTCTGCCGGCGCCGACTGGCAAACCAACGCGGTCACGCAGCTCAAATGGGCCACCGGCTATGCCAGCCGTTATGGTGGTTGGGCAGGTGCATATAACCACTGGGTGGCGTATCATAACTGGTAATGGACACGCCGCTCACTAAAAAATCACTCGGCCAGCACTGGCTGCACGACCAAGCAAGCCTTGACGCCATGTGTGACGCTGCGCAAGTTTCAAAGGGTGACACCGTGCTCGAAATTGGCCCCGGCCTTGGCACGCTCACCGAGAAACTGGTAGTGCGCGCCCGGCAAGTGGTGGCCGTGGAGTTCGACGAAACCCTGGCGGCGCAACTGCCGGCGCGCGTTTCGTCCGCGAATCTGAGCGTCGTCCGCCAAGACATCCTGCAGTTTGACTTCACTACGCTGCCTGCCGACTACAAAGTGGTCGCCAACATTCCGTATTACTTAACAAGTAATTTGTTGCGTGTGCTGTGCGAAGGCTCGAACCCGTTTTCGCGCGCCGCACTGCTCATGCAAAAAGAAGTTGCCGAACGGGTGGTAGCCCGGCCTGGCGCCATGAGTTTGCTGAGCGTTAGCGTGCAGTTTTACTGCGAAGCTGCCCTGGGCGCAGCGGTACCGGCGGAGTTATTCACGCCGCCGCCAAAGGTAGACTCGCAGATTTTGAGCCTTACGTTTCGTACAAAGCCGTTGTTTCCAGATGTCGTTGCCAAGCAGTTTTTCCGTTTGGTAAAGGCTGGTTTTAGCCAGCGCCGCAAAACAGTGCTAAATAGTTTGGGCGCTGGACTGCATCTGAGCCGTGAGCAAACAGCGGAGTTGCTCAAAAAAGCCGGCATCCCACCAACCGTGCGTGCCCAACAGCTCAGCCTCGACCAATGGCATGCGCTGTACCGTACGTGGCTAAAAGTGAGCCCGGCCTCACCTAATGCTTGACGTGTTAAGTATGCGCCTATACGATTAATGCATGAACACCGATATGCAACCCGCAAACAAGATTGGCTATTTGTTTGAACACCTCAACGGCATTTGGTCCCGCCAATCCGACCAAGTTTTGCAGGAACAACTAGGCATCGGCTTATCGCAGTACAAAATTATGATGGCCATGCAGTGGAACCCAAAAACACAGCAGCGCCGCCTGGCGCAAATGCTTGGCCAGACCGAAGCGAGCGTGAGCCGCCAGGTAAAGCTGCTGCTCGAAAAAGGCATGCTGACCACCAAAGTAAACCCTAAGGAGCGCCGCGAACGCCTCACCGAAATCACGCCAAAAGGTTTGAAGATCGCGCAGGCCGCTCGCAAAGCGATGGCTGCATTTCACGCACCAATGTTTGAAGAATTGAGTGAAAAACAGATGAAACAACTGCTCGAAACGCTCATCACTCTGCATGCCTATGTGTGCCAGCCAGGCAAAACGTATAGTTGCAACCATCCGCTCGGAATCTAATTTCTAAAATAAATAACACCAGCCCAGCCACTTTCCAGAACCCGAGTTTGCGATGTTAGGTTGAAAAACAAGATGGCTCAAAAGTTTTATCAGACACCGCTAGGCTCATATTCCGGAAAGTGGCTGGGCTGGTGTTATTTATGGTATAATAACAGTACGTGGGGCTGAATTTTAAGCTCGACATTGGACTTTATCGGTTGAATCAGCAGGTCGCTTGTCAGCGTTATAGGCAAACCCAAACAACTGCAGAACGCAAGAGTTTGATTGCTGACTTGAAGCAACGTCTGTTCCCACAGACCGCTCCAGTCGCTATCGCTGCCTAATTTGGCAGCAAACGTCTGACGTGATTCCAGTAGCGGAAAGACGTTTCATATTTCTGGATGCTCAGCTAGAATTGTCCTAGCTAGTTGCTAAGATCATGGACTGCCCGAACGAAATGTTTGTTTGTTTCGATACTCGTTCGCTAAGATGGCAAAACAAACTACACCTGTAGACGATCAACCAAAGATAAACCGATGGACGCGGGGGCAGTACCCGCCAGCTCCACCATTTCGACATTTTTCCCAGCTTTCATGCTGGGTTTTGTCTTTAGTAAGGAGTAAATCGTGCTGATTTGAGGGGTGTAAACATTTCCGTCCGGTTTGACAATAATTTCATGTCTAAAAAGAAGCTGTTTACACTCATCAAGTTGCTTCCCTGGTAAATCCCACCACCTGCTCCGTAAATCTTCTGTGTAATCAAGAGCGTAAGCTGCAAATTCAGCGAATTCTTTATCTATGTCGCTGTCTTCTGCGAGTTGCTTATCTACCTCGACTATCTGGGCTTTAATTCTAACGACTTCCTCTTTTATATCATCGGCTATTTCTGGGTTAGCGGATAAGCTCCGCAGTAGTTCGCTCTTTTGCTCTTGTAGCGCTTCTTTACGCATTTCTAATTGCTTAGCACGGTCTACCCGATAAGACTCATTGTTATTCCATACACGCCTGAGAGCCTTTTTCAGCTCGTTTAAGCCGTTCTCTTTCGCAACCATTGAACGGAGTAGGTTGCCCATTGATTCATGTACTTTAGCTTGCGGTACGCGTTTCTTGCAGTTGCGGCAAACGTACTCTTTTCGATACCAGCCTTTACCATTAGTATGGTTGATGCCGCAGAGTTTACCCTCTCTATCAGTACAAGGCTCATGCAACGCCAGATTAAGCTTGAAGTCAGGATTATATTTAAGCTTTTGGCGTACCTTGCGACCATTAGCTAAGGCTAGGTTTGTCTCATATTCATCTTTCGTAATCATTGGCTTATGTAACCCATGTTCGTTCACTTCCCAATCGTTTATGGCGAGAATACCGGCATAGTAAGCATCTTTCATCATCTCGGTAAAGTGGTCTAGGCTAGTATGCGATTTCCTTTCTGAATGCGGTTGCCATACATATCTTTACGATAGATTGTTGGTGTTCTGTATCCTTTCGACTGTAACCACTGCTGTGCTTCGCGGGGAGTTTTCTCAAAGCTCGCTGTAGCTTTCAGCGCTTTTTTGGAGCAGACTAAATCGAGGTTCGTCAGGAATGTGTAAGCCATCGGCTGCTTCAGTTTTCTTATAACCTTGATGAGGGTAAAAAGGATAGTAGCCCAGTGCTACTCTAGCTTTCATTTTGGTTAATGAAGTGTTTGCTCGTTCCTCATTTTCAGCCTCAGCCTCGTAAGCTTTACGAGCGATTTCGTAGCTTGCCTCGGCAGTATCTGCATTAAATTTTTGCTGGCTAGGGTCACAAAAGACAACTTTTACATCTAATTTCTCAAACTCCACCATGTAATAGAATATAATTTTGAGCTCGCGCGCAAAACGACTTACTCTATCGATGAGAAGATATTTTACTTTTCTGTTATGGCGACAATAACTCAGAGCGGCTTGTAAGTCTTTCCGCTTCAAGTTATTACCTTTCTTACTAGAAAGTGCCATGCCCCAATCTTTTACGATAGGTACTTCTAAAATAGCAGCCATATTTTGGACGCTACCGTCTTGCTGCTCAAGTCTATGGTTATTCTCTTCCTGATTTTTGGTTGAGACGCGTCGAATTGCTATGGCTTCGCTCATATTGCGCTCCAAGCCACTAACAGTGACCTCTGGGCTACACCGCATGGCACGGAACAGAGACCACTGTTACCAACTTTGATACTAGCTCTTGAGATTGTCATGATTTGTAGCCTTTAATATTGTCTTACCTAACTGCTTACGCTGCAATAGTGTGTATTTCTCACGCTGAAACTCTCTATATAAATATTCAGCCCACTCCGTAGCATCTGTTTTTAATGTACGGGGTAACTCATCTCTTATGGGTGCGCGTCGTTTGGTCATGTGTAGCCTTTGCTGACCAACCAAATAAAAAAGCGGAGAAAACCACTGACTTATTCAGTCAATCGATTTTCACCCGCGTGCACCTGATTTACTGTGGGTGGTGCGCCCCCATACTACGACGTACTATTTGCGATTATGATGCCCCGGTAGTTTTGTTGTTCCGACCAAGCATCAGTGAGTTGAATTGTTAATACTAATATTTTAGCAGTGTATTGCGCGACGAGCAACGCTTGTTATAGTCGTCGGGTACCGTTACATCTAGGTTTCAGTGGAGCGGTGCGTCAAGACGGGGTAGGGGTTCCCTTTTCTGTTCGGGGTGGGCGGATAATTACGAGCTTCTTAGGGTCAACATGAACTTGGGTCTCAACGTTTAAGCCAGTAATTAGCGCGAGGTGCTGGAAGTACTTAATAATGTTGTTATGTATCATGCTCTTTTCGTGAGCCGTCTCAGCATTATCTAAATCGATTGCGAGACGCTCAATAAGACGCTGTGTGCGTTGTATTTGCAGGTTACGCAGGAAGTTCCGGTCTAGCTTGGTATTGCGTATTATCTCGTCAGCATAGGGCTTATAGCGACGTATAGTCGTCGTATTCACACCTAACTCCTTAGCAAGTGCTAAATCAGATTTATAGCCTTGCTCCAGCAGTTTAACCAGCTCTTGAGTGAGCTGCATTTTCTCAGCAGTTGAGAGCTGTTGTCCGCGCCGTCTTTTTTGCTGGCTTGCTAATGTTTTCATATAGTTCATTTTACTCCGGTGAGCGAAACATTAACACTGTAGCCAAAGTTGGCTTATAATGAAGACATAGCTATTCAGCTTAGACCTAAACCACAGAGCAATCAGTGGCATGGTCGTAACAAATCCAACGACAAGTAACAGCTCATCGTCAGAGCCTTCTTGTCGTTGGTCGCACTGGAAACGGTGTGGGTGGCTTCGGCTGCCACTGGCGGTGAGCTTTTATGTTCACCCCACTCCACACTACGTAAAGGGGGCGACATGAAGATTAGCCGAGATTCCGACAAGCACGTTAAGCCAGTAATCCTGTTCGTTTTATCAATCGCGTTATTTATTATTCAATATTTCTTAGGCAAATCCACTTCCGCAGGTCTTGGCATATTAGCGGGTATGCTCGACATCTTGGCAATCATATTCTTTTTAGCGGCAATAGCCGGTTTTATAACGGGGAAAGGACGAAAATCTAAACAGCAACCCGTGCAGACTACAGAGCCTACAGGTCATAATACTGCACGGAACTACTCGCTTAACAAAAAGTGGTACCTGCTTGCTCTGTTGCTAGTGGCGTTGCTGATACTTAATGCTATCCTCCAAAATCACTTATATTTTACGCATTACTACCAAGCTAAAGGCTGGTCTACAGCTAACAACGTACTGTCTGTTATTTCGTTCTTCATTGTGGTGGTGTTAGCCATAGGGTTGATAGTTACTCTATGCCGCTATTTAGCGTACAGGCGAAAAGGTCATGGCGGTTTCAGCCACGCTGTTACGAGCTTCATAGTAGTATCTGCGGCTCTGTTTATAGCTGGAAGTGCTGTAATGCTTGGCGCAGAAAAACAGTTTGCTAACAACTGCATTAACTCAAGCCAGTCTAAAAACAACATAGGTCATCATGCTTGTGTCCAGTTCCATGTGGCTATGGTCTTTACATCAGGGGGGCACAACACTTTTATAGACGAAAACGGGAATGATTATCGACAGGGCTTCTCAGCTTACGTTCCTGACGGCTCGGCGCTTTCTAGTCAGCAGGCGCACACCTATCAAGGAAAAACCATTAAAGTTACAGGCACTATCACGTCCTACAGGGGAGCGCCCCAGATACTTGTAAGCGAGCCCTCACAAGTAAAAGTCGTAAATTAAAGCCAAAATATAAATTATGTTCTAATATGTCTTTAACAGGGGTGGGGAATGTATTAGCATAAGCACTTGACACGCGAATTAGTGCTATAAAATGGTCTCCACCCCTGTTAAAGTACGTCGCGCAATCAACATTGTGCGACACACTGTGCCTATTGCACAAAACCACAAAATATGGTATTATGTACAGATGACTTTCCCAGAAGGCCATAACTTTGACCCAACGAACCTTACTCTTGAACAAATGCAAGAGGAACTTTTAGGCCGTGGCTGGGAACATTCTGTTAGTGAGTATGATGTATCAACCATTGAGCGTTCATACGCTAGAGTAAATCCAGCCCTTGAAGGACACAATTGGCGTGACGCAATTGCAGAGTTCCCTTCGGTGCTAGATGACACAGCTCCATATTTACCAAGAGGTCTTGGAATTAGTACTGCTGGGAAGGAAACAGAAGTAACTGTTGGATTGCTAGCAGATTTAGATGACGTAAACGATGTAACAAAGGTTTATATACTTGACTCTCATTTGCGTGAAAGAGGGTTTGAAGAAGTTGATGAAAAAATGCTGGCCGACTGGTTGGTAATGAAGGGCGAGCCTGGGGCTGCGAGAATTGGCAGCAAAGAGTATTATGAGCAAAACCCTCGCTCGGCAGAACTTCGGGAAATTGGTGTAGAACTTATTGAGCAGTACACAAGAGTTATTGCCGAAGAAGGTATGGAAGGCGAAGCAATGGAGCGGTTGCTAGAGCTTAACCAAAAGCTGGCACAGCTCGCAATTGAGCCTAATATGCACACTGGCGCACCTGCTGTTGAGTTTGTTGACCCTGTAATAAGAGCGGAATGGGTAACGGGCGTATTACGAAATGCGCTTCTTGAAGGTTGGGGTTTTTCTGGCAAGGCAAGGGCTGTACTTGAAGAACACGACATATTAGCAGGTGCAGGTGGAGAAATGAAAATCATAGATATGCAATCACCTTCGGAAGCACCCAGCACAGCTAGTCTTTTAATGGGTCTGGCTTCACTATCTGAACATCTTGATTCAGAAGCTGATGACTCTGAACGATAGAGTGCTATAACCCTAAGGTTTATAGGCTAAACTGTTACGCTGTTCCTCTAGTTTCTGGTCTAGATAGCGTTCACCGATAATAGAATGCCACCTCTCTAGCTCCAAAGTAAGCGGGTGTAAACTATTTTCAACCAGCTCCACCAATTCTTATGTAACTGAGTTATCTTTACTTGGCCTGGTATGCAGGCCAGTCTGTTATGATAGGCGTATGAAAAAACCCGGCTCGGTACACGAAGTGTTTAGTGACAAACTCGAGAAGTGGCTTGAGGGCGACCAGCACAAGACCATCCACAGTTTAGGCGAGGTGTTTGCCGAAAAGAGTTTTGCAGTGGTGGCGCTGTTGCTTATGGTCCTTCCCGCGCTGCCATTGCCCACTGGTGGCGTGACGCACGTGTTCGAAATTGTCGCGGCGGTTTTGGCGCTGGAATGTATTGCGGGGCTGAACACCATCTGGATTCCAAAACGCTGGAAGAACCTCAAGGTAGCGCCAGCAGCCGACAATAAAGCCATTCCGATGATACTCAAAAAAATCCGGTGGTTCGAAAACCATTCAAGTCCGCATTGGCGCAGCATTTTTCACCACTCGCTGAGCATGCGTGTGGTGTGGCTGCTCATTTTGACCTTTACGGTGTTTGCATTTATTTCGCCGCCTTTTTCCGGGCTCGACACGTTACCGTCGCTGGGCGCCGTGCTGATCTGTTTGGCGATTATTTTCGAAGATGCCATCCTTATGTTGGTCGGTACGCTTATTGGCGTTTTGGGCGCCGTGCTCACGATCGGGCTTGGCGCGGTCATTGTGAATTTTGTAGGCAACTTATTTTAGGTTTTAAGACATCCGCGTGCCGCCCCCTGCAACCCGTATGCCATAGTGGATTGGCACGACCGCATTCGGGATTATCTGTGGCGGCTTGCGCGTCAAAAACATGAGGCTTACAATTGCCAGCCCCTGCTTGACGCTTCCTTTGGCGCCACTACGAACTTCGCCCTGGAGACGGAAATACACTTCGTGAGATTCGTCTATAGGCGTAGTTTCAGTTTTTTGGCCACGAAGTTTTGCGAGTGACTTTTCGTTGACTTCTGGCCGGGCGATTGCCTCGATGGTGGCGTTTCGAACTTTGCCGGTCGTTATACTTTTTGGCACTACAGTTGAAAACAGCGCCCGCCGCGCAAAATCGGCATTTTTGACGTTGGTCTGTTCGTCACTGTAATCAACAAGCTCGCGGTACTGTTCGGGCAGCGAGTGCGGTAAAAACCCATGCATACTTGTAAACAGTTCCTGAAGCTTGTCACTGACCGGAGTATTGGCTTTTGCGCTGAGAGTATGAATAGCAAGCGTACTTTCGGGACTAAGCGGTACGGGCTGGCCACTGAGAATCGGCGGGATGGCTGGTATCTGAAATTGTTCCGCGCGACCTTGATAATAGGACTCGGCGAGCTGGGTCACCAATGTAATATAAAGTAAATAATTGCAGCGGGCAACGGCCGTCTTTTTAATACCGAGCTTTTACGGTTGGCGTCCGTTTGATGTAGCCGGCACCAGAAGCTCGCGCCGTAGCAAACCTACTCGTCGCGTTGATGTCGCGGTGTACGCTTTTTGCCATCTTTTTGTTTTGGCCCAGTGGTCGCCCATGATATGCCGGCGCAATGCCGGCCGATGTTTTGGGTTGCACCATATGTATAAGTGCGAGCCCCCGAACGCTCAGTGTCCGCGAGCCAGTTACTATTTCGCCGGAAAGCTCAAAATATGCCTCGACGTTCTCGTTTTCTTCGCCCTCAAAAAGCACGGCGCCACCGCTGAGGCGGTCGCGAAGGGGGAATAGGTCGCTGTCGTCGACTTCCTCGCGAGCGATAGCCTCAACACAAACATCCGAAAGCTTGCCGGTAGGGAGCTTTTTGTTTGGCAAAAGGAGGCGCGCCACCGCTTGTTGGGAAAACTTTCTATTGTGCGACCATGTGATGCCGGGATCGTAAAAGTGGTCGGCCTGATAACCGGAGGGCAGCGTGTTATACAAAAAATCCTGAGCACCGTGCAGTGCCGTGTATAGTACGGAGCCTGCAACTGTCGTAACGGGGGATTTTTTGGCGTTGTGAACGGGTACAAACAACGGCGGCGCTAGCAAGAGCACGGGTTGGCCGTTCAGTATATCGGGCAGCTCGCAACTGGCGGCTGCGGCGCGTTCTTGGTAGTAAGCAGTGGCTAATTCACTCACGCATATAACATAGTGTATGTCTTGGCAAGAATCAACCATAAGTTGTTTGCAAGAATGGTCATTTTCTGAGACGATTTTGACATACTAATAAGGAAAAACTATGGATGTTGTGTTGCGCGCAAAGGGGCTCACGAAACGATATGGCTCGCTTGCGGCTTTGGACTCGCTTGACCTTGAGCTAAAAAAAGGCGAAGTGCTAGGCTACCTAGGGCCAAACGGCGCAGGCAAAACCACGACTATCCGCTTGCTGCTTGGTCTTATTGCGCCGACTGCCGGAAACGCGGAAATTTTTGGCCTGGACACTCAGCAGCACAAGGTAGAGATCCACAAACATGTGGCGTACGTGCCGGGCGAGGCAACGCTGTGGCCGGCACTCACTGGCATGGAAACGCTGCACTTGCTTGGCAAAGTGCACGGCGCGGTCGATGTGGCTTACCGCGACAAGCTCATCAAACGCTTCCAGTTTGAGCCGCACAAAAAGGTGCGCACATATTCGAAGGGCAACCGCCAAAAGATAAACCTGATTGCGGCATTTGCCACCCGCGCCGACCTGCTCATTCTGGACGAACCGACCAGTGGACTCGATCCGCTTATGGAGCAGGCATTTCGCGAATGTGTGCTCGAGGCCAAGCAAAACGGCCAGACGGTATTTTTGAGCTCGCACATTTTAGACGAAGTCGAGGCGCTTTGCGACCGCGTAGCCATCTTGCGTGCCGGCAAACTGGTGGAGGTTGGCACGCTGGCCGACATGCGGCACCTTTCGGCAGTGACAATCGAAGCCACTTTTGACAACGAACCCCCGTCGCTGGCACACCTCAAAGGCGTTCGAGCGCTCAATGTTCACGGACATAGTTTGACTTGCCAAGTACAGGGCTCGATGAGCGAGGTATTGTCGGCGATAGCGGCAGCTCGTCCCAAAACTTTTTTGAGCCGCGAACCGTCACTCGAAGAACTGTTTTTGTCGCTGTACGGCGATGAAGAAAAACGCAGCGTAGGTGCAGGCAATGAGCGCTGAACAGGGTGGGCTCAAACAGTTTAGGCTGCCGCGTCTGGCCATTGCACGCTTTACGGCACGGCGCACATGGCGCAGTGCCCTTCTGTGGGCGGTGATTTTTGGCGCTTACTTGGCGTCGAAGGCCGTGGGCTACGCCGATGCCTACACCACCGAGGTGGCGCGACATCGTATCGCTGAAGTGTTTAGTAGTAACGTTGGTCTGGTGGCGTTGCTCGGCAAGGCGCGGAATATCGACACCGTAGCCGGATATGTCACCTGGAATGCGCTCGGATTTATGGCGATCGTGGCCGCCGTGTGGGGGTTGCTGATGGCTACAAAGATTTTCCGCGGCGAAGAAAACGCCGGGCGGTGGGAGTTGTTGCTCGCCGGCCAAACGACGGCGCGCGGTGCAGCTCTCAATGCCATTGCTGGCCTTGCTTCGGCACTTTTGGTTTTATATGCGGTGCTAACCTTGTTATTTATTGGGGTGGGTTCGCTGCACAATGTGCAGTTGAGCGCCAGCGCAGCGGCATTTTTTAGCCTGGCGGTGGTTTCAAGTGCAGCTATGTTTATGGCAATCGGCACGCTGGCCAGCCAAGTGATGCCTACGCGCAGCCGCGCAGCCACAGCTACGGCAGCAACGTTTGGCGTGTGCTTTTTGCTGCGCGCTATGGCGGACACAGCACCAAGTGCGCACTGGCTCATCAACGTAACGCCGCTTGGTTGGATTGAGAACATGCAGCCGCTGTTCGCAAGCCGGCCACTATGGCTTGTGCCAGTGGTTGCTTTGGTTTTGACCGCCGGTTCGCTCACCGTTTTTTTGGCTGGCCACCGCGACTTAGGGGCAAGCCTGGTAGCTGACAAAGAAACTGCGCGTCCTCGCTTGCGGCTCCTGGGTACACCGCTTGGCATTGCTGTCCGCCTAACTCGCGCCAGTGTGGCGAGCTGGCTGCTGGCCATCGGATTATTTAGCTTGGCATTCGGTTCGCTTACCAAATCGGCGGCGGCCGCTTTTGCCGATTCCACTGCCGCGCAAAACATCGTGGCGCGTTTGGCGCATACCACGCAGATCACCGGCGCCACCACATTTTTGGGCATTTTGTTTTTCATGATTATGGCTGTGGTGATGTCGTATGTGGCCAACGCCGTGGGCAACATGCGCGAGGAAGAAGCCCAGGGGTATCTCGACAATTTGTTGGTCGGGCCCGTGGACCGGCTGCGCTGGTTGGCCGGACGGGTTGTACTTGTGGTTGGAGCAGTTATTGCGGCTGCGGTGCTGGCCAGTTTGAGTATTTGGGCGGCCGTGACGCTGCAACACCTGGCTGTGCCAACACACAAAATTTGGGTTGCCGGCATCAACGCCATGGCGCCGGCGGTCTTGACGCTTGGCGTTGGTATTTTGGCGTTTGGTTTTGTGCCGCGGCTGACACTTATCGGCGCATATATGGTGATCGCGTGGTCGTTCGTGATGCAAATGCTCAGTTCGGGCATCAACGTTAATCACTGGTTGCTCGACACCTCGGTGATGCACCACATTACCCTTGCGCCAGCCATTGAGCCGAACTGGACGGCGGTAGCTGTGGTGAGCGGTTTGGGTGTGATGGCGGCCATCGCCGGTGCGTGGCGATTTAAAACGCGCGACCTCGAAGCTGAATAATTACCCTTGACGCCGGACGGGTTGGTGCCCTAGGCTGGTTTAAGATGATAGATAAAGCGAAGAATATTAAATCCAAAGCCGTGCAAACCGTCAAAAGCGGGTTCTTTTCGCGCGGAAACAAAGACTTAACAGCTGCCGACGTGCAAGTGGCGCGCGATTATATCGCGGCGTATTGGCCCAAACTCGAACGGTTCCATCCCAAGGACGACGAAAGCCTCATCGGTTTGCCACGCCCCTATCTGGTTCCCAGCTACGAGGAAGGCCACGAGTTCGACTACAACGAGCTGTACTACTGGGACAGCTATTTTATGGTGCAAGGTATGCTCGACGCTCCGCACAAAGAGCTGGTTGAGGGTATTTTGGAAGACCTGTTTACGCTGCTTAAACGGTTTGGCATTATCCCGAACGCGTCGCGCACGTACCTTACCGGCCGTTCGCAACCGCCATTTCTCACCAGCTTTATTTTTGACATATACCAAGTGTACGAACCGGGCAAGGACTGGCTAAAAGAGGCAATGCTGCTGGCGCAGCAAGAGTACCGCGCAGTGTGGATGGGCAAGACCAAGCCGAATGCCCGCCAGATGTACCAAGGCCTCAGCCGCTACTACGACTTTAATTATTTGCACGACATTGCTGAGGCCGAAAGCGGCTGGGACATGACGCCCCGCTTTAACCGCCACGCGCTCAACTACTTGCCGGTCGATCTGAACGCTTTGCTGTACAAATACGAAACCGATTTCGCCCGCGCTGCGCGCATCTTGGGCAACCAAGAAGAAGCCAACGAATGGAGCCGCGCTGCCGAAAAGCGCAAACAAACCATGAACGAACTTATGTGGGATGCCGGCCGCGGCTTGTTTTACGACTACAATTTCGTAAAGGAAAAGCGCGGCAATATTAGCTCGCTCGCCGCCTACTACACCATGTGGGCAGGCATGGCCGATGGCCGCCAAGCACAAGCCATGGTAAAGGCACTTAAGCGGTTCGAGCAAAAGGGCGGCCTCAGCGCCACCGACTTCAATCCGCTCGGTAAATATGTGCCAGGCGCTATGCCAACGCAATGGGCGCATCCGAACGGCTGGGCGCCCCTCCATTTTATTGTGGTCAAGGGGTTGCAACGTTACGGCTATCACGACGACGCCCGTCGGCTGGCCATGAAATGGCTGCGCACGAACCTGGACTGGTTCAACGAACACGGTGTTTTCCTCGAAAAATACAATGTCGTCTCGCCCGAAAAGCCACCACTCAAGGGCGTGTACCCGTCACAAACAGGATTTGGCTGGACGAACGCCGTATTTGAGCGTTTTTGCCGCGAGTACATAGACGGCATGCCGGGTCCGGGTGCCTCGCTCGGCGGTAACCAGTAAATAGCGCTCGGAAATCTGCTTGTTCGACGCGGCACTGCCCGCTACAATACTGCTTATGCAACCCGATTACAACTTTGACGGCTCTTCTAAACGCGCGTTATGGTTGATCGGCATCGGTTCGGTGTTGGCGCTGGCACTCATTGCTGGCTTGCTCGTGTTCTTTTTGAACAAACAAAAACAAGCGAACAACCCGCAGCAAGAGACTGCCGCGAGCTTAACCGTTGGCACTTTTCCTTATGTGTATCCCTGTAGCGTGGCCACAATCACTAACTACGAAAGTGCTTTTGGCTTGAACGACGGCGGCAATATCGGCTACCAATACGAAGCCAGCGCCTTTGTGAATGCCAAAGGCGACCTGACGCAACTGGCCCGCCAACCCGACCCGGCCGCCGGCTATGGCTCAAGCTGCGCCATGACCATCCCAAAAAGTCCGGGCGCAACCAGCGAAACGTCCATAACGGTTACAATCAATCAGTTTAGCGGCACCAAAGGGGCAAACGACAGCTTGAGCCGCGATCAATTAGCCGCCGCCGCGAACTCCAAAAACCCCAACGCGACGCCGCCAAGCCTGCCGTCATTTGTAACCAACAGCGTGGTGTTTAAGCCGGGCGCGCTCAACGACACTATTGAGGCGTCGATCGCCCACAACAACGTCTATATAACCCTCGACTATCCTTTGCAAGACGGCGACACCACTGCCACCGCCACGCCAAAGCTCGACGCTTTTGCCAAAACCATTCTCGCAAACGCCGACAACAAAGCGGTTGCCACCAAGCCGAACAGTCTGGCAGGCCACGCCACATTCTTGGGCACGCCTTTTGTTGATATCTGTAGGGGCTTGGACTACACTAAGCTAGCCAGTATCTTTAGTGGCATCCAGTTTCGACCAGACGTCATGACTAATGAAGGCCAATACGGCGCGCTCAGCAATCTGCCGGCCGCGACCACTGGCGTGACGAATACGTGCGGCCTTACCTTTAACACCAGCACCGATCGTGCCGGTTTCCAGGCATTTAATTCTTCGTCGCAAGCGCAAGCTTTGCAGCTTGTCAATATTTATCCGCAAAGTTTGCGCCTGAGTATGAACACTTTTTCGACCGCCGACGGCGCTAAGGCAGCGTTTGCGGCCAAAAAAGCCGCGCAAAAACCTGCCGCTGTTGGACCCACCCTCCAAGACATTCCGAACCTGGGCGACGCTGCTTACACGTATCACAACCAAGGGGTCTTCCAAAAGTCGGCCATCAACCAATCGGCGGGAACGCACCAGGTGAACTACACGATCCTGCAGGACGATTACGTCATTTTGAATGGCCCGCGCCTAATCACCATTTCGTTCCAGCAAAACAGCGAAACCGACCCGTATGCCACTGGCCCGGCCGCGATCACCCCAGCACAAATCCAGAGCATGTTTCAGCTTTTCAAAAACGTGCTGAGCGCGCGTGGCTCGTAATTTCATTGCTTGCCAGGGGAAGCTAGCATACAATAGGATTGTAATGTAGGGAATCGGTATGGCTGTATTTTTGATCGTTTTACTGGTGATTGTGTTGTTTATTATTGCCAACGGCGTACGCATTGTGACGCAGTACGAGCGCGGCGTAGTGTTTCGGCTCGGCCGGGTTCGCCACCATGTAAAACAACCAGGTTTGCGAGTTATCATCCCGATTGTCGACCAGATGAAAAAGGTGAGCTTGCGCACCGTGACCCTGCCGATTGAGTCGCAAAAAATCATCACCAAAGACAACGTGTCGATCGACGTCGCCGCCGTGGCGTATTACCAAATCGTTGATCCCATCAAATCGGTCGTTGAAATCGAAAACGTCATCGCCGCCACCTACCAGATTGCGCAGACCACCGTGCGGAATGTGGTGGGCCAAAGCTCGCTCGACGACGTGCTCAGCGAAACCTCGGCTATCAACGAAAAAATCCAAGCCATCCTGGAACAAGCCACTGGCCAATGGGGCATTTATGTGAGCACCGTCGAGGTAAAGGACATCCGCCTGCCCGACAGCATGCAGCGCGCCATGGCCAAACAGGCCGAAGCCGAACGCGAAAAGCGTGCCAAAATCATTGCCGCCGAAGGTGAACAGCTCAGTGCCGCCAAACTGGGCGAGGCCGCCGACATCATCGCGCAGCACCCCATCGCCTTGCAGCTGCGCAACTTGCAAGTGCTCAACGACATCGCCGCCGAAAAGAACAGCACCATCGTATTCCCGGCGCAGTTTATGGACACCATCAAAAGCGTGCGCGAGTTCATTAGCAAAGAGTCCTAACGGGTTAGGTGGCCGTGCCCGAAACTTCCAGTTGAAGAAACGGCCATAACTTAGTACAATAACCTCTGTTACCGCGGAGTTGGCGCTTTAGCTCAGTTGGTAGAGCAGAGGCCTGAAGAGCCTTGTGTCCCCAGTTCGAGTCTGGGAGGCGCCACCAAATTTGAATAACAGAGGTAAAAATCCGAGAAATGATGTCTCGGATTTTTATTTTGCAAAACTACCTCTGTTATTTAGTTCGAGTCTGATAGGGCAGAAAAAATCGTTCACATCACTCTTGCGTATATGAACGATTTTTGTAATAATGTTCACATAGGTTAAAAGATATGAACAAGATTTTGATTGGCCAATACATACAACAGAAAGAAGGATTTAAAGCCTTTGTTCCTAATGGTTTTCCACCCAAGGGCATTCTGAACTTGGATGGCAGACTCATTGCTAAGCATACGGAGGCGATCCGACTATTGGGAAAATTGGACGGTATTACTGTGTTACTGCCAGATAAAGACTGGTTTTTGACCATGTTCGTCCGTAAGGATGCCTCATCCTCGAGTCAGATTGAAGGCACGAACGCAACGATGATGGACGCAATCGAGCGCGAAAATGTGGAACCTAGCACTAATTTGCCTCCTGACGTTGACGATATCTTACATTACATTAACGCTCTAAACTATGGCCTTAAACGAGCAGAAGATTTTCCAATCACCCTTCGCTTTATCCGCGAATTGCATAAGCAATTAATGACAAATGCACGCGTAACCCATCCGGCGTATCCTGGTGAATTTCGCACGAGGCAAAACTGGATTTCCGGTACAAGACCCGATAACGCTAAATACGTTCCACCACCAGTTCACGAAATGAATATTGCTCTCGATCACCTAGAGAAGTTTATCCACGCTGAAGACGAATACCTGCCGCTGATTAAGGCTGCCTTTTTGCATGCGCAATTTGAGATGATTCACCCATTTAATGATGGTAACGGTCGCACAGGCCGCATGCTAATTACGATGTTTCTCTGGTATAAGGGTTTACTCGAGATGCCGATTCTTTACCTGTCCTCGTACTTCAAAAAGCATCAGCAATTATATTACGAGAAACTTGATAACTATCATAACGGAGATGTAGCAGGATGGCTCGAGTTTTTCCTCGACGGTATTATCGAGATTGCCAACTCGGCTATTGCTACTTGCGCTGCAATTACTAAGCTTCGCGAGCACGATATGGCTAAGGTACAGATGCTCAATCGTACAGCCTCAGAAGCAACCGTAAAGGTGTTAGAAAATCTCTATAAAATGCCGATCGCTGGTATTGCTGACATTGTAAAATGGACAGGCTACACTGAGCGTGGTGGTTATAAAGTTATTGAGCGACTTGTTAAAATGGGTATTTTGTCGCCTATGAAGCCTGGCGATAACGTATACGCACAGAAGTGGATATATGGAGATTACCTCGCTCTCTTTGATGGAAATGGCTAACCTGGTAAAAATATGCCAAAAGTAGAGTCAGTACTTCCAATCATAATCTCAGTTGCCGCCCTTTTGGTATCGATTGTCACTTTTTGGCTGACTCGTATGCGTAAGGGTACTATAAGGATGACACGACCATCAGTAATATTTTTTGGGAAAGACGGTGGTAATAGTGAAGCTGCCAAAATATTTTTGCGTACTTTGCTGTATAGCACAGCAGATAAGGGTCAATATATTGAGGGTATGTACGTCAAACTGACTAAAGATAATGCAATTAAGACGTTTAACATTTGGGCATATGGCGAAAAGGGCCAACTGAAAAGAGGAAGTGGGCTTTTTGTTGGGAAGCATGGGATTGAAGCTGACCACCATTTTCTACTCCCAAAACAGGCGAGGCTCGATTTTAAAGCTGGTGATTATATACTCGAAGTTTATGCAGAACTTGTTAATAAGAAGCCGAAGCGCATTTTCAGCCAAAGTCTTACTATTTCAAAGAAAGAGGCAAAGGGTATAATCCCTGTTCATGCAGGCTTATACTTCGACTGGCTGCCAGATGATCAGTCCTATCACACTTATCTTGAGGATAGAACGGCCGAAGAATATATGAAACGGCTTCGGGAAAACCCTGATACTTTAGGGCGTTTCTAGGCCTATGGTTCATCAGTAAGTATTTCGCTATCTAACTCATCCAGTCGTTCGCAAGGAGCGATCAGACTCTCAAACAAATAGTTCGAGTTTTCCCTGACAGGGTCCACCATAATAGGATTATCATGATAGCCGAGTCTAAAAAGCTCGGCGATCCCTGTTATTAGGGCTTTTTTCTCAGTTCCAGTTTTTATTTCTTCGTAGGTGATATCCCACCAAAGGCAGCCTCTTGAGGTATCATAGAAGAATGAAAACAGTAGTTATTACCGGTGCCAGCGATGGCCTTGGCAAAGCCTTGGCCGAGAAGCTATCTACAACCCATACAATCGTAGCTCTAGCGCGCAACGAACAAGCCCTCCAAGAACTCGCTGCAAAAACCAGCTGTGACTATATCGTTTGCGATGTTCGCAATGCCCAGCAGGTACAAAAAGCTTTCGATCAAGTCGCTCAAAAGCACCAAGCGATTGACGTGCTTATTAACAATGCCGGCGTGATTGTAAACGGCGAGCTAGTCGATACGGTTGACGAAGACATAGAGAACGTCATCACGACAAACACACTCGGCAGCATTTACGTTGCTAAAGCAGCGCTCAAGCTCATGAAGCCGCAAAAGCGTGGACAGATTATCAATGTTATTTCGCAGTCTGGGCTTAGTGCCAAGGCTGGCCGCTCTATTTATAATGCCTCCAAATGGGCATTGACTGGTTTTACAAAAGCCTTACAGGACGAGGTTAGCGCTTACGGTGTGCGCGTGACTGGCTTCTACCCTGGAACCATCCAAACCGATCTGTTTAAAAAGGCTGGTTTAGAGATAAAAGGTTCAGCAATAACTGTTGAGCAAGCAGTAAAAAGCGTCGAGTTTATTCTTGATTGTGACGAAAATGTAATAATTCCAGAACTAGGGGTTAAGCATGTCTAAAACCTTCATCCTCGCCGGAGGCAATGACCGCAAATCTCCCGATTATGGCCTTCGTCTGAGCCAAGAAATAGCCAAGCATGTTACTAATCCTAAAATCCTTAGCTGTTTCTATTCATGGCCAGAAGAAAGTTGGGAACAAAAAGCCGAAGACTGGCAAAGCTGGTTTTCAAACAACTTTAACTGGCCGTTTACCTACGATTACGCCAGAGCCGATAGCCTTCTAGAGCAGATGGACGCAGCTGACGTTATCTACTTTCATGGCGGCGATACCAATCTTCTTTTTGAACATTTACCACCTGTCGAAAAACTTAAAAAACACTTTCAGGATAAGGTTATCATTGGTAGCTCGGCCGGTGCCAATATGCTCTCAAAATACTTTTGGTCAAGCAAGCGTGCAGCGTTTGGTGAAGGACTTGGTATTCTCGATATCAATATCATGGTTCATTACGGTGCGCCCGATCACGAAGGTTTTAAGCGCACGCCAGAAGACTGGCAGCGAGAAGAAGCTGAGTTCCAGGAGCATATAGGTGGCAGGACGATAACCCACCTACCAGAGGGGCAATTTGTAATCATTGAGCAAGATATCAAATGAACATTGATTATATCAGCCAAAACTGGCCACTAACCAACCCGACTATTGAACTCCTAAAGAAGAGCGGCGAGCGTACCGTCTATAAAGTTATTGCAGACGAAGGCACTTTTATCTTCAAAATTGCCGATCCTTCTAAGAGCGAAGCGACTGTTCTGAAAGACACGCAGATTCTCCGCTTCTTTGAGGAGGTAAATTATCCTGCCCCTCAGTTACTGCTTTCTCGCAGTGGCACAAACTATGTTCTGCACGAGGGTAAATGTGTCTACGCTATTTCGTATCTCGAAGGCAATGAACCCGAAAATAACAAAGAAAACTATGCCAAGCTCGGCGAAGTAATGGCGCGGCTCCATTCCCTCCAAGGCTACACCATTCCGACAGACTTCACAGCTGAGGTCGAAATCCCGACTATGCTTGCCCGAGCCAAGAAGTTTAATATGGACGCGCACTATATAGAACTTGTAAAAGCGCTACCTGATTTTAGCCGTTTCCCAACCTGCCTCATCCATACCGATATCGGTAGTCATAACTCAATTCAGCTAACAACTGGTGAGATTGTGCTGGTTGACTGGGATGACGCCGGTATTGGTACGCGCATTCTTGATCTCGGCTTTCCACTAATATGTGATTTTGTTACCAAAGATTTAAGGTTTGAAAAAGACAGGGCTGAAGCTTTTTACAAGGCATACTGCTCAATTATTACCCTGACCGACGAAGAAAAAGCGCATCTGTTCGATGCTGGTTTATTCTACGCCTTGTCGTATACCATCTTTGATGACTCAGGTATTGTCGAGGGGCAATGGCGCAAGGTGTTATGGGCGATTGAGCATAAAAACGAGATATTATCGGCGTTACCACCGAACGAGAGGAAGATTATAAGCAATGAACGATAAGTTTTGGCAACAGCTCGACACCTCTTAATGAAGATGGAATAGAGCCGTCAAATGTAAGTTGGAGTTCACCAGTTACGATGAGCGTTTGTTCGCACAAGAAATAATTGTATTGACACAATACCCCCTGGGGGTATACAGTAAGAACATGATAGCAGACATTAAGAAGCGGGCGACCCATCGCTCAAAAATTATAGAAGGCCAGTTTAAAGGCTTGCAGAAGATGATCGAACAAGAAGAATATTGTATGGATATTCTGACGCAAAGTCTGGCGATCCAGCGCTCGCTGGCCTCGCTGAATAAGCTCATTCTGGAGAACCACCTGCGGACTCACGTTGCGGAAGGGCTTGCCGAACCTAGTGCTGGCCAGGCCGAGAAAGTGATTGAAGAATTACTAAACCTGTACGAACTGCATAATGTTCGAAGCAAAAATTAGCAAGGAGACATATGAAAAAAGAACTGTTGTTTGGCGTTGGCGGACTCATCGTTGGCGCAATAGTCAGCGGATTTATTGTTGCCGGTACTAACAAGCCCGAGACAAAAACCAATGACAACTCGATGACTATGAGTAGCATGGTGGACTCGCTCAAAGGCAAAACCGGTGATGACTTTGATAAAGCCTTCATTTCTGGCATGATCGAACATCATCAGGGCGCCATCGATATGGCAAACCTTGCGAAAGCGAGCGCCAAGCACCAAGAAATCAAAAGCATGGCGGACGATATTGTCAGCGCGCAGAGCAAGGAAATTGGCCAAATGAAATCGTGGCAAAGCGAGTGGGGATATGTCAACTCTCCAGGTTCGAGCCACGGCACGATGAACATGGATCACTAAAAAAGGAAATGCTATGAATCACGATCATCTGCAGTCCGACAGCCACGAACACACCAGTCACGACAAGCATGCTGGCCACAACCCCGATATGTTCAAGCAAAAGTTTTGGCTCAGTTTGTTGTTGACAATCCCAACGCTCGTCTTTTCGCCTACTGTTGAGGGTTGGTTGGGCGTAAACTGGACATTTTCTGGGAGCGAATATTTACCAGCTATCTTCGGCATTGTCATTTTCCTTTACGGCGGCCTCGTCTTTCTCAAGAGCGCGAAAGCTGAAATTGCCGATAGGCAGTCAGGCATGATGACGCTTATATCAATGGCTATCACGGTGGCGTTTGGCTACAGCTTGGCTTCAACATTGAAGCTTGTGAACGGCATGGATTTTTGGTGGGAGCTGGCTACATTGGTGACCATTATGCTGCTTGGGCATTGGCTGGAAATGGCTTCGGTACAAAATGCCCAAGGCGCGCTCAAAGAACTTGCCAAACTTTTGCCGGATGAGGCTGAGCTGGTGACAAAAGATGGTATCAAAAAAGTGGCGGTTGGCGAGCTAAAGGTTGGCGATCACGTATTGGTGCGGCCGGGTGCGCAAATTCCAGCTGATGGCGAAGTTGCCAGGGGTGAATCTGATGTTAATGAATCTATGCTGACCGGCGAATCGAAACCGGTTAAAAAAACCATTAAGGCGCAGGTTATTGGCGGGACGATCAATGGCAGCGGTGCGCTGACAATTCACATTGGGAAAATCGGTAACGATACGGCGCTAGCTGGCATTATGAGGCTTGTCGCCGAGGCGCAAAGCAGTAAGTCGAAAACTCAAATTCTGGCCGACAAAGCAGCTTTTTATCTAACTTTCGTGGCGGTTGCGGCCGCGATTATCACCGGAATCGCTTGGGCCTTCGCCGGGGAATCCGTCGGGTTTATTTTGGAGCGCATCGTGACCGTGCTGGTCATCGCCTGTCCGCATGCGCTTGGTTTGGCTATTCCGTTGGTAACGGCTATCTCTACCACGAAGGCGGCAAACAACGGCTTGCTAATCCGGCAGCGTATGGCACTAGAGGCTGCGCGTAATGTCGATGTCGTTCTATTTGATAAGACCGGCACGCTCACCAAAGGCGAGCAAGGCGTAGTAGATGTTATCGCACATAGTGGCAACGCGAAAGAACTACTGCAGCTTGCCGCCGCTGTTGAGAGCGAATCGGAACACCCGATTGCCCGGGCGGTGGTACGGCATGCGAAAGAGCAAAAACTCTCCGTACCAAAAGCCAGCAGTTTTGGCGCACTTTCCGGCCGCGGCGCAAAAGCTAGCGTAAACGGCAAGACTATCCATGTTGGCGGGCCGCGCATGATCCAGGAATTGCATGCGGCTGTCGCCGACAAGCTAAAGCAAGCCGAAAGTGCTGCTTCAGAAGAAGGCAAAACTGTTATTTATGTTATTCAAGATAAGACCGTGATCGGCGCGATCATGCTCGCCGACGTTATCCGTGAAGAATCCAAAGAAGCGGTTGCCACTCTTCGTGACATGGGTAAGCGAGTGGCCATGCTTACGGGCGATAGCACGGGCGTGGCAGCCTGGGTTGCGAAAGAGCTTGGCATTGAAGAATACTTTGCCGAGGTATTACCGGAAAATAAAGCCGATATCGTCAAGAAGTTGCAGGCTGACGGTAGCAAGGTTGTGATGGTTGGCGATGGCGTCAACGACGCGCCAGCGCTTACACAAGCCAATATTGGCATCGCGATCGGCGCCGGCACGGACGTCGCCATCGAATCGGCCGGTATTGTGCTCGCCAGCAGCGACCCGCGTGGCGTAGGCAAAGTTGTTACATTATCTAAGGCAACGTACCGCAAGATGTTGCAAAACTTGGCTTGGGCAACCGGCTACAACGCCCTTGCCATTCCGCTTGCCGCCGGAGTGACCGCTGCACTGGGGTTCGTACTTTCACCGGCATTTGGAGCGGTACTCATGTCACTTTCCACTATTATTGTTGCCATTAACGCCCAATTGTTACGAAAAATAAAACTAAATTAGAGGAGTTAAACAATGCACGGACATAATTACGATGAACACCACCAACGTCATGATGCCGACGCCAGTGCTATTCCTATCGAACGTCGGGCAATCTGTCCGGTAACGGGTGACGCGGTAGACAGGCAAGAAGCAGAAGCGCTCGGCTATGTCCGCGAGTACAATGGCCAAAAATATTACTTTTGCTGCGCAACATGTGTCCGGCTATTTGATAAAAATCCGCAACGATATGTTTAGCCTTAAGTGCTAGGTTGCTTCACCTTTTGCTTCGACTTCACAAAGTTAGACCTACCAGGAGCCTCCGAATAGAATGCCGCCGACGAGCACGGCCCCTTCCATCAGCGTAAAGAGCAGAGCGCTAACGACTATCGCCTTTTGTTTGTTAGCAAGGCCATACCACAGCCACATCAGGTCGAAAACAACGAATATGACCCAGCTTGAAATGGAGATGCTGACTGCGTTGCGCGTTGTGAACAGCTTAATGACTTGCGGAATGCCACCGAGAGGTTGGGCGGTCGCTACCAAAAAGATTGCCTTGTTAATGACTCGTTTTTCGAGAGTGAGCGGCGACGATTTTCTAGCCATATCTTTTATAAAGTATAACACGAACAAACCTTGATTTATCAGGGGTGGCTGTGTACAATATGTAGCATTGTTTGCGGCGCGTGCCGCTAAACGTATGTGCGGGTGTAGCTCAGTCGTTTAGAGCGCATCCTTGCCAAGGATGAGGCCACGGGTTAGAGTCCCGTCACCCGCACCAGTTAGTATCATTGAGCCCTTTTTGGGGCTTTTTGTTTAATGTGATGAATGTTTTATAGGGGTCGTTTACTGTGTAAGACAATGTTTTGTCCATTAAGTACACGTTTGAAACTATGAATCTGAGGAGCTTCTGGCGTCCTAGGTTATTTGACGTAGAAAATAGCTCTTTTGAGCGTTGAGCTAGGTCTAAGAGGTGTGAAGCAGTAGTCAAGAAGTTCATGTTTGAATCTGTCAGTTTAATAAGTTGCTGGTTAAGCTCTTGTTGGCGATTTGTAAGCTCCTCAACCATTTCATCAAACAGCTCTGCTCCAATCCCTTTGCCATTTGACACACTATCTAATCGTTCGTAAGTTAGGGCTTTAAGCCTTGCTGTAATTTGGTCGTACTCGTTTCGGGCTGATTCAATTCTTCCGTTAAGGTCAATTTGTTGTGTGTCATGCCTTTCACGGATTTCCTTAATAATCATTTCCAGATGTTCTTGCTGTAGTGGAATGGACGCAATTAACTCCTCTATATCGGGCAAAATAAGGCTCTCTGCGGTGGTTTTATTACCACACTTAGACTTTACCTGGGAACAGGTTAAGTACACGTTATTTCGGGCTGTAAATAACGAAATGGTACGCTCGCAAATCTTGCATTTAACGAGGTTATTAAAAGTGAATGGTAGGCTTCGGTACTTTGTTGGTTGGTCACGCCTTTGTAGGCGCATATCTTGGCATTTGTTATACAATTCAATGCTTATTAAGGGCGGATATTTGTGAGGGTAAAGTTTGCCCATGTACAACATGGTGCCGTGATAGAACGGGTTACGGACAATCTTTTCTATGGCCGACTTATTAAGTATTCTGCCTGATTTACTTGTCATTCCGTTTGCCGTAACTAGCTCGGCGATTGCTTCATACGACATTCCAGCGGCCCTTTTTTCAAAGATAGTTATTATGTGTGGCGCTCTTTCTTCGTCTACTTCAATGGTTTTGATTGGCTTGGCAATACTGCCCCGATGTACGTTCTTGTAGCCAATGGGTGCATATCCAATCCATGTCTTGTCTGCTAGTAATTGGTCGAAACGACGCTTCACATTGTCTCTAATGCTGTCAGAGTAGTACTTGGCTAATGCCATGCCGATACCTAGCCTAAACAGGTCTGCGGCTGGTGAGTTTTTGTCAATGAATAGGTTATCGGACGGGAAGTGCAATTGGATTTTACCGTTTTTTACCAATGTATTAAGTGTCCTAACTTCCTCCTGCGAGCTGTCCCTCGTGTACCTATCTACTTTGTCAAAACAGACCGCTACAGGCTCTTTTTGTTCTTTAATATGGTCAACCAGTTTGCGGAACTCGCGCCTTACGTCTTTATGGGCGCTCTCGTCAAACTCGTAGTATTCAGCCTTTGGATCTTTGCCAACGGCATATTGCTTTAATCTTAACTTTTGTGCTGGCAACGCTTTGCGTTGTTCTACATCGGATACTCGCGCTATTAGTATTAGTTTCATAGTGCAATGTTAAGATAAAACGTTAATATAATGCGACTTTTGGCAAGCCCCTTACTGTGCTGGAGCGGAATACTGTAGGGTGCGAGAGATGTTATAATTCAGCTAACACCAAAAGTGTTAACACAATTTGGCATGACCTAAACTGAGTAGTTCATCACGGACGAAAGGCATGGTTATAAATCCAGTGAACTATACCAAACCCGTCGTTTAGGTACTGTTCACTGGTTGCATGGGGAAACTCATGCAGGGGGCGCAAGTCTCCGCCTAGCGGCGGGTTTTGTGTCTCCTGAAATAGTAACTAATCACAGGGAGACAGGTATGGAAGAATCCACCGTAAGGCCAAAGCAAACAAATAAATGGACTAAGAAAAGTAAAATTATCGTGGGCAGTCTATTTGCCCTGTTTCTACTGGTCGTAATAATTATCAGCACATCGGGCGGTGCGAAAGCCAGCTATCAAGTTACAGACATAAAGCCTGCTTTTGTAGATGACCAGACGGTTTCCGTTAGCTTTCGTGTCAAAAACATTGGTAACGCCGACGGTACGCCATACTGCCAAGTTAACGCACACGACCCCAGCTCAGACTACTATGGCGGTAACAGTGGTAAAATGGATAGTTCAATTAAGGCTGGCGACAGTACTTCTACGACAATGGCAGTTACCATTACAAAGCAGGGTGCGCAATATGTTACGACTGCAGATGTAAGGTGTTATTAGTTTCAGACTGCAATGCTAAGATAAAACGTTAATATAATGCGACTTTTGGCAAACAATCTGTAATTACCCAGAAACACCTCAGCCCATAATTCCTAGGGTTATGGCACTGACAGGTGTTATACTGCCAAAATGACAGCTTCAATTGAATGGAATAACCAACTAAAACTCAGCCTATCAGATGTTGATGAGACAATAGCCGACGTATATACGCCAGCAGAGCCAGAAATGGTTGCGGAGCTATCTTCGTTCCTGCAAGACGGCCACAAGTTATTTATGGTAACGGGTGGAAGTTTAGGACGAGTAAGGGCAGGAATTACAGATTTTATTGAGCCTGCACTTCGTCACAATATCTTAGTCAGCCACTGTAGTGGCGCAGAGGTATGGGGTTTTACTGACAACGGCGAACTGCGAGACAAACCATTCTATAGCATTTATGAGGAGACTTTTAGCCCGGAGCTGAAAAAGTTATGGCGCGATAAAACTCAGGAACTTCTGGCGGAGTTTGGCCTACGAACGCACCCAGTTGAGCCAAAAATTGAGTTCAGGAAAAAGTTTAGCCACCCGCTAGATATTATGTTTGATGACCGCGGCCCTCAGATTACTCTTGAAGTAGTAAACGGCGTTGACATGACCCAAGAACAAGTTGCGGAGCTAGAACACGACATCCCAGAAACGCACGGTAGCCTTGATTTGCGTATCCCTATCCTAGAACGAGCGGAGCAGATATTTGAACAAGCTGGCGTTCCAGTTACTCCACGTCTTGGCGGCAACTTCGCCCTAGACTTAGCTATTAAAGGCGTATCAAAGACCACATCTATTGAGCGTGTGTTACAAGACCCTGCCGTCCTAAGCACTATTGGCCTAACAGCCGAGGACATACGCGACATTCACACAATTGAGGTATGGGGTGACAAGTTCTCCATTATACGCGGCGGAACTGACCGACATATGAGCGAAGCAGTGCCACCGCAAGTTCGTTCAATTGATTTTCGTGAGGAAAATCCAGCCGAGTTTGAGGAAGGATACAACGTAGTGGTTTGGGACGGTGAGCGTCATCTACATCACGGTTTACTTGAATATCTGCAATCACGCCGCAGAAGCTCCTCCGTTTCATACCTGCTAACTCTACACTTTATGGCAAAGTATTGTCTTGTAGACTCAATAACACTTACGAAGCCCTAGTCTCATTAAACAAAAAGCCCCAAGATGGGGCTAAAAGTACATATTGGTGCAACACCCTCACAAGCCTGCTAACGTCTCAAGCCATAGAATTGCAGCATGACGTTGCCTTTGCTGAGCTGGTGGATGCGCTACAGTTGCGTGGTGATTTGATTGTTGTTTAACGGGGCAAGCCCATTTACGGTGG